>JAIVGW010000237.1 GCA_020201415.1 Lentisphaerota bacterium | reverse complement strand
TGTTGGCGTTGCAGGTGAAAACGGCGTCGAAGGCGCCGGCCATTGCCGCCAATATTCGCGCCGAGCGGTCGCGCGCCTGTACGTTTTCCATAATCGTGTCGGACAGTTCCAATGTGCAATGGATGCGGGAATTGCGCAGGGGCAGCTGATGCAGCTGACGTCTGGTCAATTCCACCGCTTCGCCGATGGGCACTTCGGCAAACAGACAATCGAGGTTCCTTGCCAGTTTGCGCGCCAGATTAATGGTGGTGGGTGAATTGTGCTGTGTCGGCAGATTGACTGCCAGCAGGTCTTCCGGCGGCAGAATGCGCGCGTAAATGGCGGCAGTCAACGCCGAATCGATTCCGCCGGAAAGCCCCACTACCACGCGTTTGACGCCGCAGATTTGCAGGAAACGCCGGGCGCCCTCCTGCAGGGCGCCAAACACTTCGGCTGTTTCGTCGGTTGTCTGTGTGGTCGGGGTGGCGGCCGGCGTTTTTGTGTCAAGTGCCAGGGTGTGCGTCTCGCAGGCCGGGGTAAAGGCCGGCAACTGCCGGACCACGCTTCGGCCCTGGTAGATGCAAGACGCTCCATCGAAAACATAAACGGACTTGCCGTTGTTTTGCAGGCCAACGGCATTGACATAGATCAAAGGGCGTTGCAGGGCTGCCGCCTGCATGGCAAATACCCGCCGCCGCTTGCCGTTCTTGCCGCGCGTAAAGGGAGAACAGCTGCAGTTGAGGTAAAGGTGGGGGTTGTGCCGGCTCAACAGTGGCAGAGGGGCGAGGCTGTAATCCGCATCCCAGGCGTCCTCACACAGCACGCATCCCAGCCGCAACCCGCCGACCGTGACCGGCGCGATCAGACTGGCCGGATCGACGTGCATTTCGGCTGCCAACTTGCGCAGGTCGTAGAAGTGGCGGCTTTCGTCGAATTCCCGGTAATTGGGCATCAGGGTCTTGATGACGAAATCATAAGGTCCGTTGGCCGGACCGTGGAACCGTCCGTCGGCGGCCACGAACAGGGCGTTGTACTTGCGCACCCGGCCGTCCTCATTGCGCTTGCCGCGGTCCAGGGCCACATTGCCGAACACCACCACGATGTCTTGGGCGGCCGCCAGGATGCGGCGTCCGCAATTCTCGCATTCATTCAGAAAAGCCGGTTGCTCCCAGGCATCGCCCAGCAGGTAGCCTGGAATGGCCATTTCCGGAAAAATCACCATGGCCGCCCCGTCCTTCCGGGCCTTGCGGATGGCGGCCAGCATGGAGCAGGTGTTGCGGGCGGGCTGGCCGGGGATTATGTCAATCTGGGCCAGACAAACGCGCAATTCTCCGCCGGGATTGGCTATCTGACGGGGGATTTTCATGCGTGAGCCTCGTTTTTGTGATGCTGCCGGGCAATGGCGCCTTGCTGGTGCAGCGCGTCCATGTAAATTGTCAGTGGTTGTTCAAGCCGCACATGTCGCACCTGGCCGTCGTCAAACAGCGGGGTCTGCTGTTCCAGGATTGACCAGTTCACGAAGTTCTCGCTGTCGGTGGCGGGGATGGAAAAATAGCCGATGCCGGTGGCCGCCAGATTATGGAAGAAATGCGCGCCTTGGGAGGGGTCCAGGCGGCGCCCGGCGGCGGCGGTTTCCAGGATGACCGCCGCGCCGGCCACCTGCTGCCAATTTACCGGAATGCCCAGGGATGGCACCCGCGTGCCCCAGCGGCCCGGGCCGACCAGGATGAATTTGTGCCGGGCCTGCAGCATTTCCTGATTCAGTTTGCCGATGGTCTCGGCGATGCGGCGGGTGTGGGAGAAGTCGAACCGGGGTGGCAGTAAATCACATCGCGAATGCCCTGCACCATGCCGTTGCCCATTACGTGCCGGCAGCGGCAGAGCATGCTCCCTTCGTCTATCCGGTCCGGTTGAAACGTCAGTCGTTCGCGTGTAGTGGCCATGGGCCGTATCTGCAATAGATAAAATTCCGGCTGGGAGTCGCGTTGGTAATCGATGTTCAGGGCGAATTCAATTTCCACGTGCGTACCCATGCTTTCGCGGCCCAGTTTCAGCAGCTCAACCAACAGGGTGCTCAGGGGGAACAGGCGGCGCTTCAGGATGGGGGCGAATGACACCACGCGCGGGCCGGCCACCGCCAGATCGTCCACCAAACGGTCGTCCTCGGATGAAACGACGCTGGCCACGGGGTGCAGCGTCATATCGCGTTCCGCCCGTTCCAAATCGTTCAGTTGCAGATTGGATGAGGGCGCCTGGCACAGGTCCGGCTCCATGGCATTCATGTTCAGCGCATAAAAATCCTTCTGGGTGGTTTGCAGCAGCTCCGCCGCCGTGCCGGCCTGCGGCAGCAGGGCGGGGTGGCGTGGACTGAAACGCAGAACATCGCCGCCTTCCACCACCATTTTGCCGAATCCCAGCGCGACGGAGGCCATGCCGTCTTCCGGCGCCATGCGGCCAAAGGGATAGTAGTTGAAAGACTGGGCTACGCCGGAAACGGTGGGGTAGAAAAGATCATCGTGACGGCGGCCGGCGATTTCCTGCACCAGCACCGCCATCTTCTCCTCCTCCATGTTCAGGTTGAGCGTGCGGAAATAACGCTTGATCGAATTGGTGTAGGCCGAGGCGTAAATCAGTTTGACGGCCTGGCAAAGCTGCTCCAGGCGTTGGGTGTCGTCCGGATGCGCATTTGGCAGCATATAGGTTTCATACAGTCCGGCAAATGGCTGATTACAGGAATCCTCCAGGTGGCTGGAAGAGCGGACGGCCAATGGTGTTCGGACCAGGTTCAGGTAGGCGGCGAGTTTGCCGCGCAACTCGTCGGGCAGCCGCGCCCGGCAGAAGCGCGCGCGCAGTTCGGCGTCATCCCGGCACTCCACGGCGAAAGTCTCGAGGTCATTGGCCTGCATGAATTCATCGAATGAGTCGGTGGTTATCACCAGCGTGCGCGGTAATTTTATTTCCACGCCGGCCAGGACATTATTGTCGTCCAGTCGATGCATGATGTGGAACATGAAGGCCAGTCCGCGGGCCTTGCCGCCCAGGCTGCCGCGGCCGGTCATCAAAAAGGTGTATTCCGGGTCGAAGTCATCGGCGCGGAAATCCGCCACGATGCCGCGGTGTTTTTCGCGGCGCGCATGTATTACGGCGGCGCAGACAAAGTCGCGCAAGGCGGGCACGGAATCAAAGTGATCCGCCTGAAGCGGCCGCAGAATTTCCGCCAGCCCGGTTTCGCCCTGCGCCAGCAGCCAGTGGGAAAACTGGTTGCGGCGGCAGTGGAAATCCACGCAGTCGTCCGGCATGCGGCGCAGCGTCTGTTCGAACTCGTGCAAATTACGAGCACGCGCCAGGGGTTGCCCCCGGCTGTCGCTGAAAATGAAGTCGCCGAAACCGAGGTTGTTGAAAAAGAAATTTTCCAGCTCGCGCACGAAACGCGGCGAACGCTTGTCAAGAAACGGTATATCCAGTTCCCGGGCTGTGGCGGGCGCCGCCTCGTCCGCCGACATCATCAGCAGCGGCAGGCCGGGGTACTCCTGCTGCAGTCGGAGCAGGAAGTCGCGACCCGGGGCGATGTCGTGTTGATCATCGGCTTCCGCCTGCAGATCGGATATGATGCCGTGCAAAAATCCGCCGTATTGGTCGATCATCTGCCGGGCCTCGGCGAAGTTGCGGGCCAGCAGCAGTTTAGGCCTGGTCCTGGTGCGCAGTTGGCGTTCGTTCTCATCCACGCCGTAGGGCACCAGAGCAAAGGCCTGGCGCATTAACAGCGTGTAGAGATGCGGTAGAAAAAACGAATATTGCTTGATGGAGTCTTCGATCACGAGGATGACGCCGATACGCGCGATGCTCAGATCACGCTCAATGTTCAGGGAGTCTTCCACCAGTTTGATGATGGAGAAAAGCACTTTGGCGTTGCCCTGCCAGGAGAAGACGAAATCCACTCCCTGGCACGTGCTGCTGTGCCAGGCGTCCGGAGAGTCACCCAGGGCGAAGACCAGCATCACCACCGGCAGGTTAGGACAGGCTGCCTTCACCGCCAGCCCGAATTCCGTGATGGCCATATCCGCCAGGTTGGAGGATGCCAGCACCAGGTCGAATTTTTCCTGTTGCAGCAAATCCAGTGCTTCACGGCCGGAGGTGACGGTAGTGATCTGTGGCACGTTCTGCAGGTGCAGCAGGGAATAGGCGCCGTAAACATCCTCGGTCAGACTGCCGTCCCATGCCAGACTGAAGGCTTCATAGCGGGTGGAAACCATCAGAATGGTTTTAATCCGGTGCGCCATCAGCGCATGAAACCGGCGGGCCTGCTGGAGATTGTTAAGATTCTGTTTTAGTTTGCGGTGGGGCATGGCAGAGCCGATTGAAGTTGATGAAGATTCGGGGTTATGATAGGGTTCTGGCTTGTTTCGGACAATCATAAAATCATTGGGAGGGTTTGCCATGCCGTCCGTTCTTGACAATGCCATGAGCCTGGTGTGCCGCACCGCCGATTTTCTGGACTTTCAGCGGCGCTTTCACGGCCTGGAGATTGTGGAGCGGCTGCGCGTTCCGGACAAGGTGATCATGTTCCGGGCCACGGTGCAGTTGGATGAAGGCGGGGTGCGGGTTTATCAGTGTTACCGTATTCAGCACAGCGATATCCTGGGGTGCTACAAGGGCGGGATCAGGTTCCATCCCGACGTGGATTTGGACGAGGTCAAGGCCCTGGCGTTATGGATGAGCCTCAAAACTTCGCTGGTCGGCATACCCTACGGCGGCGCCAAGGGCGGAATTACCGTTGACCCCAAGACCTTGAGCGTTACGGAACTCGAACGCCTTGTGCGCAAATACACCTCGCGCCTGGTCAACGACATCGGGCCCAATATCGACATTCCCGCGCCCGACATGGGTACCGGGGCGCGCGAGATGGCCTGGATTTATGACGAATACCGCAAGTACCGCGATGTGGCGCGCGGCGTGGTGACCGGCAAGCCGGTGGCCCTGGGCGGATCATTGGGCCGCAAGGAAGCCACGGGGCGCGGTGTGGTCTGTGCCATGTTGGAGGCGGTCAACGATCTGGGATTGCAGGATTACCGGGTGGCCGTGCAGGGATTCGGCAATGTAGGCTCGCATGCGGCGCTGGATTTGTTCGAGCGCGGCATAAAAGTGGTGGCGGTGAGCGATATTACCGGCGCCGTGTGCAACCCGGGCGGGCTCAACATCCCCGCGATGATCAAGCACCGCGATCGGACCGGCGGTATCTACGGGTTCGCCGACGCCCAGCCCATTGCGATGGAAGAACTGATCGCATTCGATTGTGAAGTGCTGCTGCCCTGCGCCAAGGAAAACGCCCTTACCGCCGACAATGCCGGCGCCGTGCGCGCCAAGCTGGTGGCCGAAGGGGCCAACGGACCGACCACGCCCGAGGCCGACGCGATCCTGGTGAAGAACGGTGTGCTGGTTGTGCCCGACATCCTGGCCAATGCCGGCGGTGTGATCGTTTCGTATTTCGAATGGGTTCAGAATCGTGAGGGCTTTTATTGGGAAGAGGCTGACGTTAACCAACGCCTGTTCATCAGGTTGAAATCCGCATATGCGCGGGTGCGCGACTTTTCCACACAGCGTAAAATCTCGCTGCGGGAGGCCGCCTATTGCCTGGCCCTGGAGAAAATCGTGCAGGCCATGGTGGACCGTGGTGTGCAGTAAATGTCTCAGCCGAGGGTTCAGACCAGAAAATACCACTGCGCTTTCCGGCCTGGTATGAGCCCCTGAACACTTTCAGCGAAGCTGGCTGTTTGTTGTTGTTCCGTCCGGGCAGCTTCAGCGCACTTTGTTCTGTTCGCGTCGGCGCTTGACGATTTCCTCGGCCAGGTTGGCCGGCACAGGTTCGTAGTGTTCGAAGCGCATGGAGTAGCCGGCCCGTCCCTGGCTGATGGTGCGGATTACATTGGCATAGCCGAACATTTCGTTCAGGGGCACCATGCCGCGGATCAGGCGGTGTCCGGCCTGCGATTCCATGGAGTCGATCCGTCCGCGCCGCTGGCAGATGGTGCCGGAAACCCCGCCGACATAATCCTCCGGCGTGGTGACTTCCACCTGCATCACCGGTTCGATCAGGCGCGGCTTGGTTTTCATGAACAATTCGCGGAAACACTGGCGGCCCGCCTCCTGGAAGGCCATTTCACTGGAGTCAACCTCGTGGAAAGAGCCGTCGTGCACCGTAACGCGCATGTCGACCACCGGGTAACCGGCGAAAGGACCTTTATCCAGGGCCTTGATCACGCCCTTTTCCACGGCCGGAATGTATTCGGCGGGAATACGCCCGCCCCGCACTTCATTGACGAATTCAAAACCGCTGCCGTGATCGAGCGGTTCAAGTTTCAGGCAGACGTGCGCATATTGACCGCGTCCGCCGGATTGCTTGACATGCTTGTAGAAGCCGTCGGCCGGCTGTACTCCGGTTTCACGGAAGGCCACTTCCGGCTTGCCTACGGCGACCTGGCAGCCGAATTCGCGTTTCAGCCGGTCCACCAGGATTTCCAGGTGCAGTTCTCCCATACCGGAAATGATGGTCTCTTCCGTTTCCTGGTCCTGTGTGACAAAGAATGTCGGATCTTCCTCAGCCAAACGGTGCAAGCCTTCCAGCGCCTTCTCATTCTCCGTGCGGTTTTCCGGCTTGACGCTGATGGACATGACCGGCGCGGGAAACTCTATGGTTTCAAGGCAAATCGGGTGGGCGGGATCGCAGAGCGTGTCGCCGGTGCGCGTGTTATTCAATCCCACCACGGCCACGATGTCACCCGGTCCGGCTTCTTCAATGGCTTCCTGGCGGTTGGCGTGCATGCGCAGCAGCCGGCCGATACGTTGTTCGGTGTCACGGCTGCTGTTGAGCACCGTGCTGCCCGAAACCAGTCTGCCGGAATACACCCTCACATAGGTCAACTTGCCGATATGCTTGTCGCTCATGATCTTGAACGCCATGCCGGAGAAGGGCGTATCATAGGACGGAGTGCGCTGTTCCTCGTGATTGTCGGCCGCATGCACCGGCGGCATGTCCAGCGGTGAGGGCAGGAACCGCACAATGCCGTCCAGCAGGCGTTGAACGCCGCGGTTTTTGAAAGCCGAGCCGCAGTAGGTGGGGATGATGCGGTTGGCGATCGCCGCCTTGCGGGCGGCGCTAATGATTTCATCAGCGCTCAGTTCACCGGTGGAAAGGTATTTTTCCAGCAGCGCGTCATCCTGTTCGGCGCAGGCTTCGAGCAGGAAGGAACGCCATTTCTGGGCGAGCTCCAGATATTCCGCGGGGATCTCGGTTTCCTTGTATGTTTGTCCCTGTTCCTCATCGGCGTAATAAACGGCCTGCATACTGATCAGATCAATAATGCCGCGGAAATCATCAGCCTGGCCGATGGGGATGACCATAGGCACGGTGCGGCCGCCCAGCACATCATGAATTTTGGCGATCACCCCGAAGAAGTCGGCGCCGATGCGGTCCATCTTGTTGATGAAGGCGATTTTCGGCACCCCGTATTTTTCGCTCTGGTTCCATACCTGTTCGGATTGGGGTTGCACACCGCCCACGGCACAGAATAGCGCCACCGCGCCGTCCAGCACTCGCAGACTGCGTTCCACTTCCGCGGTAAAGTCCACATGCCCGGGAGTGTCGATCAGGGTAATCTCGTGGCTGTCCCAGGGTACGGTGGTGGCCGCGGAAGTGATGGTGATGCCGCGTTCGCGTTCCTGTGCCATCCAGTCCATGGTGGCCGCGCCATCATGCACTTCTCCCATTTTGTAATTCCTGCCCGAGAAGAATAACAGGCGTTCGCTGACGGTGGTCTTGCCGGCGTCGATGTGGGCCATGACGCCGATGTTGCGGATGAATTTCAGATCTGTACGCATAAGCTCCATTGGTTGATATAACAAAATCAGCCGCTTAATATGCATTATTTCAGTCTGGTTTGCAAGAAAAAACTGATGAAAAACTTATATTCGGCAGTTGCCGCGCCATGCAATTTGCAACATTCTATGGAAACGCATGTTGTGTGATTGTGAGCCTGTGTGATTGTGAGCCTACACAGGTTGGGTGCGGATTTCAATATCCAACACCCAACACGGAATATCCAATTTCCAAGGAAATACTTCTTCGGTTGGAAATTCCATATTGGATATTGGATATTCAACTGCTCTTTCTAAGTTCAAATAAGAGAATCCACGACACCCCCTAAAACTGCCCCATTACGCAACAGCGGCGTTTTTGCTTGCCGATGGCAGGGGGGTGCGGTTAGACTACAGAAAAAACAAGGGGAATCGGAAGCAATATTCGGTTGGGTCCGGATAACCCTGTGGGCGACTGCCTGAAACCAAAAACAAAGCGAGGGAAGCAACATGTCTGAGATTTTTGAAATTATCGGCCGGGAAATCCTGATTCACGCGGCAATCCGACGGTGGAAGTCGATGTGTGTTTGGATTGCGGCATAGTCGGTCGTGCGGCCGTGCCGTCCGGCGCCTCCACCGGAGAAAACGAAGCGCTGGAGTTGCGCGATAACGACAAGAAGCGTTATTGCGGCAAGGGTGTGCAGCAGGCGGTGAAGAATATCAACGAGGTGATTCAGCCGGCCTTGATCGGGTTCGATGCCATGGATCAAGTCGGGCTCGACAGCGCGCTGATCAAATTGGACGGCACACCCACCAAGAAAAAACTTGGCGCCAATGCCATGCTGGGCGTCTCGCTGGCGGCCGCCAAGGCCGCGGCGGAGTTCACCGAGCCGAAGCCCTGCGCATGGGCGCGGAAGTGTTTCATGCCCTCAAGGGTATTTTGAAAGGCATGCGCCTGAGCACAGCCGTGGGCGACGAAGGCGGTTTCGCGCCTAATCTGAAGAATAACTCGGAGGCGCTGGAGGTGATCGTCAAGGCTATCCGCCAGGCAGGGTACAAGCCGGGCAAGGATGTGTTCATCGCCCTCGACCCCGCCGCCAGCGAATTTTATGATGCCGGCAAAAAGCGCTATGTTTTCAAGAAGAGCGACAAATCCGTGCATACCTCCGAGCAGATGGTGGACTTTTACGAAGGTTTGGCGCGTAAGTTCCCGATCATCAGCATTGAAGACGGTCTGGCGGAAAACGACTGGAAAGGCTGGAAACTGTTGACCGAACGTCTGGGCGACCGCATGCAACTGGTGGGTGACGATCTTTTCGTCACCAACACCAAGTTCCTGCGCAAGGGGATTGACATGGGCGTGGCCAATTCCATCCTGGTCAAGCTCAACCAGATCGGGACCCTGACCGAGACGCTGGATGCCGTGCAGATGGCCAATCGCGCCGGTTACACGGCCGTGATCAGCCACCGTTCCGGCGAGACCGAGGATGCCACCATCGCCGATCTGACCGTGGCGGTAAACGCCGGACAGATCAAGACCGGTTCGCTTTGCCGCACCGATCGCGTCTGCAAATACAATCAACTGCTGCGCATTGAGGAGATGCTGGGCGACAAGGCTGTCTTCGGCGGCATGATGAAATTTTAATTGTCGGCGCCGGGCAGGTCCGGCCCCGGGGCCGGACCTGCCTGTTTTTTTCAACCGCATTGAGGCGGGCGACGGTAATCCGCCGCCTTACGGGCTTATGCGATGAAGTTATGGCTGACCATTTACCGCAGCGCCACGGCCATCTTTCTGGTCCTGGCCCTTGCCGGTCTGTTCAGCCTGTTTCTGCCGAAAATCCGCCAGTACCGCGCTCGTCAGCGGACGGCCGCGAAGTTGGATGCTGAATTGCGCATGCGCGAGGAGGCGGTCCGCCAATTGCAGCGGCAGCAGGAGCTGTTTGCCAGCGATCCCGGTTTTGTTGAAAAAATAGCCCGGGAAGAGCTGGGCAAAGCCAGGCCTGGAGAAATCATCTTTCGGTTCACCGGAACCAATGATCCTTCCGGGAAAGATGTTGCTGAACGCCACAGGTAGCCCTTGTTCATGCGCGGATATTTTCAAACCGGTGCGGATGTGCTTCTGGGCCGGCATCGGCGCTGGCTGCAAGGCGCCCGGGTCGGCCTGGTCAGCCATCTGGCAGCGGTCAATCGCGGTGGCAAGCTGACGGCCGACCTGCTGCACGACACGCGCCTGGGCCGACTGGCCGTTCTGTGGGGTCCGGAGCATGGATTTTTCGGCGCCGCCGGCGCTGGTGTTGGCGTGCGCCATGCGCGCCATCCGCGCTGGCGGATTCCCCTGCGGTCCCTTTACGGCGTTGCCCGGCGCATGCAACCGGAGGATCTGGAGCGTATTGATCTGTTGATCTTTGATCTGCAGGATCTGGGCGCTCGTCCCTATACTTATGTTTCTACGCTACGCTATGTCATGGAGGCGGCGGCTACGGCCGGCAAGCCGCTGATCGTGGCTGATCGGCCCATACCGCTTCCCTGTGTTGTGGATGGTCCCCTGCTGCAGCCGGAGTTACAAAGTTTCGTGGGCGCGGTGCCCGCGCCCATGGCCTATGGCATGACGCCCGGCGAAACGGCATTATGGCTGCATCGCAAACTCGGGCTCAATCTGGATTTGCGGGTTGCCACCATGCGGGGCTATTGCCGTCAATCCGGCCGGGCGGCCGACTGGCCGGCCTGGATTCCGCCATCACCGGGCATTCGTTCCTGGGAAACCGGTTGCTGTTATCTGGCAACGGTATTCACGGAAGCGCTGCCGGCGCTGGAAATCGGGCGCGGCGGCAACATGGCTTTTCAGGTATTTGGAGCGCCCTGGCTGCGCGGCGCCGGAGCGGTGGCATGGCTTTCCGACCAGGGTCTGCGCGGTGTGAATTTTCATGTCTGGGAATTTCCGGCGCAGTCATCCGGCAGACTGCTGGAAGGTGTGCGGATAACGGTGACCGATGCGCGCAGGTTCCGTCCGGTGCGCACGAGTCTGGCGATCATTGATGGATTGCAAAGGCTGTTTGGCCGGGCCAGGCTGTGGCGGGGTGCGCGGCCGGTTTTTTTTGACAAGCTGTACGGATCAACGCGGCCGCGCCGCGAGCTGCTGGCCGAACGGGACTGGCGGAAAATCGTTGCGCCCTGGTCCGGCGCGTCGCGTGGGTTCAGGGCGGAAAGGCGCGCTGCGCTGCTGTATGATGAGTGAGCCGGACGCCAGTTTGTGCTTGCGGTTTTTGTTGTCAATTGCCAAACTCAAACATTGACTGGATGGTTTACGCCGGGTTGGCGGATGTCCGGGGATTTTCAAAATGAAGGACTTTTGACGGCGAATTCTAAGCGTGGAGGTGAAAGTATATGCAGGATAGTCAGCAACGCAGCGGCGTGACTTGCGCCGGAAATTGGATTGTGGATCATGTCAAGCTGCTGGATCATTTGCCGGGCCGCGGCATGTTGGGCAGTATCCAATCGGAGACGCTGGGGACCGGGGGCGCGGCCTTTAACGTACTGATGGATATCGCACGCATGGGCGCGGACTTTCCCCTGGCCGGTCTGGGCGTGGTGGGCAATGACGCCGGACGGCAGTTTGTCATGGAGAATTGCGGCAAGTTCGGAATCGATTGTTCCGGATTGCGGGTGACGGATGAGGCGGCTACCTCCTATACTGACGTCATGACCGATGTGAATACCGGCGAGCGCGTGTTTTACCATTGCCGTGGCGCCAATGCCCTGTTCACCCCGGAGGACGTGCCGAGGGAACAGATGGGCTGCCGGATTTTTCATTTGGGTTATCTGTTGCTGCTGGATGCCTTGGATCAATCCGATGACGAATTCGGCACCGTGGCCGCCCGTCTTTTGAGCCGGGTGCGTGCGCAGGGGATCAAGACCAGCGTTGATGTGGTCAGCGAAGACAGCGATCGCTTCGCCCGGCTGGTGCCGGCGGCATTGCGGCACACGGATTACTTGATCTGCAACGAGATCGAAGCGGGGCGCACCGTCGGAATGCCGATTCGCCGGGCGGACAACAGCCTGGATGCCGGCAATCTGGTGCGGGCGGTGGAGCAACTTCTCGAAACGGGGATCATGGAGCTGGTGGTGGTGCACATGCCCGAAGGCGCCTATCTTCAGACC
>JAIVGW010000200.1 GCA_020201415.1 Lentisphaerota bacterium | reverse complement strand
CAATCCGCCGGCATGGACACCGCCCCCGGGGAGCTGATCCTGGCCATCGCCGTCCTGAGCATCATCCTGACCGCACCACTGGGAGCCTGGGCCATCAACCTTACGGGGCAACGTCTGCTGAAGATTGATCCACCTGCGGTTGGTGCATAATGAAGTATCACAAGCGGCGGCCCTGAGCTTGTCGAAGGGCGACCGATGGGCGTACTTCGTGCTCCCGGCGCGGCCTGGGGCGGGCGGGCCAACTCAAGCTACCGATTCCCCACTCCTGCTCCATCTTCCGCATATGCGGCATATTTTGGAGTGCGGCGGCTCGACGCCGCTTTTCCTGGTAGGGACGTTTCTCCGAAACGTCCGCGGACGGCTCGGAGAGCCGTCCCTACCGCAAGTGTTTTGCATGAGACGCTACCGGTTTTCCCGACACTGAATCGGCTGAACCATTATAGATTCAACTGCTGGTCAACTTTCGTACATATTCATCAGGTAACAGCGGTTCAATCACCCTGATTTCCTTCCAGCGGCCGCGTCGGAAACGGGTATGCCAGATCAAGGCCGTCGTCATCACAAAGGCCGTGGCCAGCAGCCAGTTCCACCACAGACCGCAGCCCAGGTGTTCGGCCAGCATCAGCGCCCCCAGAAAAGCGCCGTTAGCCACCACGGCCACCATCATCGTCCAACGCGTGTCGCCCGCAGCCTGCAAGGCCGAAGTATGAATAATGTTATATGCATCCACCAGGGAATACGCCGCCACGAACCGCAGCAGGATGGCGCCGATCCGCACGACCTGATCAAACTCGGCATCGGGCGCCTGCCCGCCGGCAAACATTATCAATATCTGTCGGGGAAACAAAAGGTAAATCAGAGCTGCCATGAACATCCAGATTTGCGCCATCCGCAGACCTGTCCGGGTCAGGCGGATGGAACTGGCCGGATCACGCCGCCCCTGGGACTGCCCTACCAAGATGGCCACCGCGTGTCCTAATCCCACAATCGGAAAGAAAGACAGACCGTTCACACGGAACACAATACTGGAGGCCGCCAGTTCAATCCGGCCCAGGCGACCGATGAAAAACAGGAACATCGTCCAGGCCAGCATTTCAAAGCCGAACCGCACCCCGTTTGGGAAACCGAAACGGATCAGACGCCTGGTCAGGGGCCATTCAAAAGCCCGATCCCGCCACGGCCGACCGCTACGGCCATCATCAGCCAGGAAGATGACCAGCAGGATAAGGGCATTGATCAATTGCGCCAGAATCGTGGCCAGCGCCGCGCCGGACACTCCCATGCGCGGCAGGCCCAATTTACCGAAAATCAAAAGATAGTCAAGCACGGCGTTGCAGGCGAAAGCAAAGAGCTGCACAAACATCAATGTGCGCGTAGCGCCCTTGCCGGAAAAATATCCGGAAACGGCGCTGCCCAGCAGCGCGGTGACGGATCCCCAGCACATCAACCGGAAATACTGCGCCTCCAGCAGGCGCACCGCCGGATCATGCCCTACAATGTCATACAGCGTATCCGACAGAAATCCCACGGGCAAGATCAGCAGACCGGCCGCCACCGCCAGGTAAATACTCTGCCAGATGGCGGCATAGGCACGGCTGACATTACCGGAACCGACATAATGCGCCACCAGTGTGGAACCGTATCCCACCGTGCCGACAAAAGGACTCAACAGCAGGTAAGCCGCCATGCTGGAAGGGACCACTGCCGCCACCGCGTCCGCTGAGAACCACGACAGAAAAAGCGCATCCACCAGATGCATCAGCAT
>JAIVGW010000199.1 GCA_020201415.1 Lentisphaerota bacterium | reverse complement strand
CCCCAGGCCTGGTCATGCGCGCCGGTGTCCGACCCGAAGATAACGCGATCGCTTCCGACAATCCGCAGCGAAACTTCAAAGGGCCGGGGCGCGGTGAAACTGCCGCAGAATTCCAGGTAAACATTCTTGTATTTCAGCGCCAGGGCTTCCGCTTCCAGACGCCCGGGCGATCCTCCGCCGGAATGGCCCAGCAAAAACACGGCGCGCGGGTAGCGCGCTACGATTTCGTCCAGCATTGCCGGCGAATCGTGGCGGTCATTCCACGTATGCAGCAGAATCGGCAAGGCATGCCGGTCGGCAAACTCCCACACGGGCCGGTAGCCGGCATCGGTAACCGGACATTTCCAGTAGGACGCCAGCAGCTTGAAGCCCACATAAAAACCGCGTTTGAAAAAATCATCCAGATGCGGCGTCATCTCCTCGCCATAAAGCGGGTTGAATACCAGGTAACCTGCCAGGCGCTCACGGTAGGGCATCAATTGTTTTTCCGTCTCAAGATTGCCCGCCAGATTTTCACCGAACAGGGCGGCCTCGGATGACAGAATGAGCTGTTTTACCCCCAGCCTGTCCATACGCCTGATAAAAGCCTCAGGCGCAGTCGCCGTATCCTGATTGCGCATCACCCACCCGCGGGTATGGGGCGGCGTGTGGCCATGGGCATCGATAACATCCACGCCTGTCACGGGCTGACCGGAGCGGAACGCCTGCCATAGCGGCTTTTGAGCCAATTGAGCCGGCGGGCGCGTCAGTTTGCCGCTCAACGGCTCGATTTTCAGCAGACGCTCAAGATTGCCGTGGGCAATCAACTCACGCTGGAAAGATGTCAGATCAGCATGTGCCAGGGCGGCAATGGCGGCGCCATAATGCGCACGGGGACCGATCCCGAACAAAACCCGCTCCGCGCCGAATCTTTCCGTCAACAACTCCAGGGTATCGCGCATGTGCAGCCAGGAGATGTCCACGCTGGTGTTGGGACAACGCCACAAAAGATCAAGCACTCCGCTAAACCCGCCCCACATTTTCTGGGTCAGGACAAAGTTCACCTTAGGCAACGCCTGGGCCAGACTTTCCAGATCGCGCAGATCGTGCGCCCCATAACTCTCGCGGCAGTCCCAGAATAACACCGGCTCAAAACGCGCCAGTTCACCCAGCACGCGCTCAATCTCGCGAATTGGAAAACGCGAAGTTTTGGGCGAGATGCGCAAGGCCCGCACACGGCCGCAGGCTAATTGCAACCGCAGATAGTCCAGCACACCCCGCTCGTAAAAGCAGGCCGGCGTGATAACGAAGGCCGGCAGGAGACGTTCCTGCAAACCGGCCTCTTCAATTTCACGCAACAGGCGTTGATTGCCTGTCAGCGGATGCAGATCGCGCGCGACCACGTGCCAGACCAGCGAGCGGTCAATCTCCAGATAATCCAGATGTTCCACGAACGATTGCGCTGTGGGGTATTCCGGCACCTCATAGGCGCCGCGCCCGATACAACCGTTGACATTGAATAGCGCAAGATTGCTCATAATATTCTTCTCCAATGAAGCCAAAATTTTCAATCGCGGCAACGCAGATACTCCAGCGAACGCGCCAGCGACTCCTGAGGCGGCAAGCTCGGCTTGTATTCCAGACCGATATACCGATCATATCCCGCGGACTCCAGCCGACGCAAGAGGAAAGGATAATTGAATTCGCCGTCAAACGGTTCATGGCGGCCCGGCGTCCCGGCCGCATGAAAATGACCTATTAAATCAAGCTGCTCCTCAATCAGCACCGTCTGATTGC
>JAIVGW010000016.1 GCA_020201415.1 Lentisphaerota bacterium | reverse complement strand
CGAATCCGCATGAATTACACGGCCTGGTCCGAGGCGCCTGGCGGGCGGCGTCAATGCGGGGGCACCCGGGAATGTTACCGGAATGCAGCCGCGGTCAATCCCGCGCGGACTTTTGAAACTGGCGCTACCGGCATGCCTGTTGCGTTCACTCCGTCCCGACCATCCAACTCTTCCGGCCATGCCTTGGAGAGAACGCCCTCGGTAACAGCCTTATGTTCTGGCGGGTGTTATCCGGTCTCCAGGACCAGGTCTGATGGAATACAACCTCCGCTTGTGGAGCATGCTTTTTTATTAAGAGACAGGTTGTCGCCGACCTCCTTGCCCCTGGGCCTTCATAATCAGAATACGTTTTCGTTCTTTTCAATATTTGCTCGTAAACGCATTAATGAATCGGCGTATGTTTGCGGAATAACGCCCCTTTTATTTGGCGGCACATCCAAAAGCAAATTTGCGCCGCGGGACCGTGTTACCAGGTACATACCGAGAAGTTCAGCATCGCTTCGCGGCTCATCTCCTTCCAAATAAAACCATTCTTTTCCAATGGGGTCGCAGACCTCGCCTGGTAGATAATACGCCTTCCCCTCTATTTCCCGCCATTTTATGTGTCCATCTTTACTATTGGGCAACCATCGTTCGATGGCAATCAGGTCGGACGGCCATGATTTATCCACCCTGTACTTTGATCCGTCACCGCATCCGCTATTCATCATAATGACAGCATCCGGCTGCAGACGTGATAGTTGTTGATACAGTTCCTGCCTGTAACAACGCGGCAAAACACCGGGGATGTCAATCCATATCTCGCCAATTTTGCCATATTGGGTCAGCAGTTCTTCCAACTGGGAGGACTGGAAGTCCTGATATTCACTTGTGGTAAAGGAAAGCTGCTGCCCCGGATAAATCTGTTCTGATTTAACGGTGTCGGAAGGTGTTCGTGAGCCGAAGCGATGATGATTATCCCATGAGCAATAATACAGTCCCGGCATGACGCCGTGCTTGCTGCAGGCATTGACAAAGGCCTCAACCACGTCAGTCTTTACCGGACTGTTTTTTACAGAGTATTCCGTAAGCTTGCTGGGCCAAAGACAATGCCCGGCCACATGCTTGGCCGTCAATACGGCATATTGCATCCCGGCATCCTTAGCTGTTTTAATCCATTGATCGACATCCAATGCGGCCGGGTTATACAATTCAACGGAGTCATTACCGGATGGAAGTTCGCAGTTTGCAAAGGTGCTCATTCCGAAATGAATAAACATTCCATATTTCAGATTTTCCCAAGCCTGCAATTTTGACAGGCTTAGTCGCTGGTTTCCATCAGGATTGATCTTTAGCGGTTTCATAGGGCGGTTTTTCTTGTCATTTTTTGCCTGAAACAGGCGGTTCGCCACACTCCTGTTTCAGACCGATGGAAACCCAGATCAACGGTTCTACAGCCGACTCGGGATTAGTGACTTCGTGGTCCATGCTTCTTGGGATATTCACGCTCATTCCGGCGGTTACATCGAAACGTTCCGTTCCAAGAAGCATCACTCCCGCGCCCTGGATGAAGACATAAAACTCGGGGATAGGGTGTTTGTGCTTTTCCATCGTCATTCCCGCATCGAGAATACCCCAGCATGGCGGGTAGGCGAAGGTCCCGGCCCGGATATCTTCCGGTTTCAATCCCGGAAATATCTTCTGTACGTACATAGAGTCCGCATGCGCCTTCATAAATTTAGCTCGGTCCATTCTCCCGATGTTTTGTTGCATGTTCTGCTCCTATTGCAATATTTTAAATATATCTTCCATCAGCGCCACATCCGCAATACACTTGTCTCCGCTGGTCAGCAAATCCTTTCCTGCACCGACAGCTTCAACGAACGCCGCCGCCTGCCGGTAAAAGGCCCACTCCAGCGGCGCGAAGAAGCGTTCCTCTGTCCATGTGCCGCGCGACTCGCGCCAGACACTGACATCAGCGACCTTTTGCCGGTTCATGGGTGCGGCTGACTGTATTTCCACCCGGCCTTTCTCGAAGTAAATAGAAGTGTGTTCTTCCCAACTGTTGCTGCGGCTGGGTGTTCCGCGCAGGCTCAGCAAGGCATCACCCGCGCGAAAAGACACAAGAAACGACGGTCCGCTGCGGTGAGCGGATGCACAGGTAATCCGGCGGCCGGGCAGTAGGAAATGCAGCAGGTTGACGTTGTGCGAGTAAATGTTAAGGAATTGGTCATAATCACTTCGCAGCGCAGGATTAAGATGTCCGGGATAACGGGGCTCCAGATCGTCGGATCGCGGCGGTTCATCGGTGAATATGGGACTTCCCGGGTTTTGCTTCCAATTGCCCAGAAAACACGTTGTGTCAGCCATCTTCAGTTCCCCGAGTGAGCCAGTCTGTTCGAAATCCGCGATAAGCCGCTGGGCCAGTTGTATGCCGGGGTCATACCGTTTCATAAAGCCAACCGCGTAGACGAGGGATTTCGTTTCCGCAAGATCCGCAAGTTCTCTGGCGTCCTCCAGTGTTCCCGCCATAGGTTTTTCGGTGAACAGGTGTTTGCCCGCGCTCAGAACTTGGCGCCCAAAGTAGTAGTTGCGGTGATAGGGTTGCGAAGCAATAACGGCAGCCACGTTTTCGTCGGCAAGCAGTTCCGCATGCGACTGGTAAACCGTGGGTATGTGATAGCGTGCGGCCACCTTCCCTCCGAGTCCGCCGCGGATTTCGGCAAGTGCAACAACCTCACATCCCGGTACCCGGCAGAAGCTATCAAGGTGGGCAAGTTGCCCCATGTACCCGGCTCCAAGAAATCCTATCCGTACTGGCATGTTATTTCCTTTTTCTTGCTATATGTTGATGCGTATTTATATTCCGGGTCTATATTTTTGGCCATTCAATTTCAACCACATCAGTGAGGTTCGTGCGCAACTCGACAGGGATGGTAAAACTTATTTTCCCGTCATCCTTCACAAGCGTAATGTCATCACCAGTACGCAGCAATCTTGCCCTGACCGGCATATCTTGGGTTTTTATTTCCACGGGAACATCATGAAGCCAGTGTACATGGACATACCACGTATTTCCCCTTTTGGTAACCGGGACATTTGACTGTTCGGGATACGCGACACCCCTCACACCAAAAATCGATTTTCCGCTGTGTATCATCCAGTCGCTGATTTGTTTCATGCGTTTGTAATATATGGCCGGCATTTCACCATTACCGTCAGGTCCGGTGCTGGGCAGAAAGTTCCCGTCCCAAGATCTCGTTTTTGCAAGCATCTCTAAAAACCAACCCGCAGGCTGATGGATTTCATTGTCAATATACCCCCACCCGCCATTACAAAAACACGTACAGAATTCCCACCAGCCGTCAATTCTCGTTTCCGGCAATTTGCCCTCCGGAGTAAGAAAATCGCCATATCCCCAAGCTCTGGGATTTATCACAATTCCCGGCTGCATCTCTCTTATTTCCTCAGCAGACATAAAATCATGCCCTTTGCCGTCGAACCACATTAAATCAATCTGACCGTACCGGGTCAAAAGCTCTGTAACCTGACCACGCAGAAACTGATGGAATTTACCTTGCTGTTCCTCCTTCGCTTCGCTGCTGATTGAATCAAGGTCAACAGTTTGATAATTCTTGTCAAGGGATTCATGTTTTGAAAATGACATGAAATCACGATTAAAGTACCAGTCTGGTGGAGAGTAATACAAACCGACTTTGAGATTCTGCCTCCGGCAGGCATCTACATATTCCCGAACAAGGTCTCTTCCGTCAAGAAACTTATTCGTATTAAAATCGCCATACTTACTCGGCCACATTGCGAATCCATCGTGATGTTTGGTCGTAAACACCGCATATCGGCAACCGGCCTCCTTTGCAGCACGCAATATTTTATCAGGGTCAAACTGTTGCGGGTTGAATTGTTCTGCCAATGCCCAATAGTCCACAGGTTTTATATTCACCCAATGCGCGCCTATGCCAACCTGTTTATGACGTTTGCTGAGATTCCCCGGCAGGGATTTCATCATCGGCCAGGATATATCCCCCATACCCCACACACTATTGATACCCCAATGGATAAATAATCCCAAACCGGCTTCCGGAAACCACTGAGCATCAGCGTGAGTTGTCCTTTTGAATTCTTTGTTCTCAACCAAAATATTTCCAATTATTTTGTGTTGTTCCTCTACTTGGTTCTGATCCAAATGTTCATTTATCATTTTAATTATTTTCCACTAGTCGGGGTCGGACCTCGACAATATTTTGAAGATCAGCATGTTGCTAACATTACAGAGCTTCCACATGCGCTTAGCGCTGTTTTTTTATTGCCAAAACAAGCGTTAAGAATTTCCATAGCAGATAGTCCGCTCTCTTAGTATATACGCTTTGCCGGAGCTTGGCTCTTGGGCTATCTCTAATTCCCGCCGGTTCAAAATTGTTTTGGCCATTTCATTTACAAACTCTTCCCGTCCTACTGCCAGGACCTCCGTCCAATAGGGCTCCCGTATTAAGTCTTGGTTTGCCAACCGCGCAACGATGCCATTCCGATATTCAGCGTTAAAACTCTCGATGGAAGTAAAATTCAAAGCCAAACGTAAGCCGTCCCTGTTTATCAAGCAGTAACGCTTTCGATCCCCCACTAATTCATGATATCCGCACCATGGCCAATCCGCGGGATGCATCACACGCCCGGCACGCACCATGTTCAGATCAATGTATTGCAGACAACGCCACAAATACTTTCCACTGTCGACCAGCGTAGCATGGTACCGGTCTCCCCAAAAGGCGCCAGTACGCCTTTTACGCCGGTTATATGCTTGGGCAAACTCGCCCGCCACTGACTTCATAAGCGCAGGAATATCCATCCCAGAATCACTTTGCACCAATAGATGAACGTGATTGGCAGTAAGGCAGTAATTGTACAGGTCAACCCCTGCTCCTTGCAGTCGTGCTCGCAGAAGATCACGGTAAGCATCACGGTCTTTACCGAATTTAAGCAAAAAATCCCCGTTGTGACACCTATGCGTCAGATGCCATAACCGCCCTTGGGTAAAATACCGATTTTTTCTTGGCATTAGACAAACATAAGTTTTTATAACATAAAAAACCAGCGAAAAAACACCGCTAAGACCAATTATAAGCCACGATATTTTGCTATCTTTTTGTTGGATAATATGTTACTGCGGTCCGACTTTATTAATGCGGCGGCTAACCGGTTATGTGTTTTTTGTCTGAATCCCTTGATTTACATTCACCGCTTGATATACTTCCAATTGCTTGAAATTTTAAATTCCTATCATTGTATCATGAGTTTATAAAATGATCACCCTTTCCAATCTCCGTTGTGAATATTCGGTCAACCCTCTTGGTATCGGCGAAGACGCCCCGCGTCTCTCGTGGATTATCAATGATCCCAGTATCGGGGTGCGCCAAACGGCCTGGCAGGTCCAAGTTGACAGCTCACGCGAAACACTGCTCAAAGGCGGTTCTGGACTCTGGGACAGTGGCCACGTCGAAAGCGACCAGTCGATTTTTGTTTCTTATGGAGGACCTTGTCCTATCTCCAGACAGCGCTGCTGGTGGAGGGTACGAGTTTGGGATCAACACGGGGATGCCTCTGCATGGAGCGAACCTGCCTTCTGGGAAATGGGATTGCTCACCGCTGGCGACTGGCACGCCACGTGGGTGAATAGCGCCATTGTTGGCGGTGCGCGCACGACCGCTCCGGCTCCATATTTGCGGCGGTCCTTTATTCTCGATGGTGAAATGAAGAAGGCCCGGCTTTATGTGACGGCTCTCGGCCTCTATGAGTGCCACATTAATGGTGCGCGTATCGGCGATGCCGCCTTCCGCCCCGGCCGGACTGATTACCATAAACGCCTGCAATACGATACCATTGATGTCGCAGCACACCTCAGGCGGGGAGAAAATGTCCTCGGCGCCATTCTCGGAGACGGCTGGTATTGCGGACACACTGGCAGCAGGGACAGGCAGAACTATGGAGATCGCCCGGCACTTCTCGCGCAGCTCGAAATCACTTTTTCAGATGACTCGGTCCAGAGAATTGTTTCCGACGAAAAGTGGCGCTGGTCCGCAGGTCCCATTCTCGAAAACGACCTTCTCATGGGAGAGTCATATGACGCCAGACTCGAACTGTCCGGATGGAGTGCACCCGGATACGACGACCGCGCATGGCGGCCCGCCCTGCCTGCCGCAGATCCGGGGGTGCCATTGGTGGCGCCGCCCAACCCGCCTGTCAGGGCGGTAATGAAAATACATCCCGTTGCAGAACCGTCCATGCTGGACAAAGGACGCTACCTTTTCGATCTTGGCCAGAACATCGCGGGACGGGCGCGGCTCCGTGGCCTCACTGGCCGGAGCGGGCATACCGTACGCCTGCGCTTCGCCGAAATGCTACAACGCAACGGAGAACTCTATACCGAAAATCTCCGTTCCGCCCGCGCCACGGACTACTACACATTAAGCGGCAGTGAGAACAGCAACAGCGTGTGGGAGCCACGTTTCACCTTCCACGGATTCCGCTACATCGAGGTCTCCAATCTACCCCTTGACTTTGTGCCTACTAGGGAGACAGTGACTGGCATTGTTCTTCAGTCCGACACACCTGTAACAGGCGAGTTCTCCTGCTCGGAACCGCTGCTGAATCAGCTCCAAAGCAATATCCAATGGAGCCAACGCGGCAATTTTCTCGAAATACCCACCGACTGTCCACAGCGCGACGAGCGTCAGGGCTGGACTGGAGATGCACAGATATTCATCCGTAATGCATGTTTCAACATGGACGTCGCCGGTTTCTTCGCCAAATGGCAGGACGATCTAGCCGACACCCAGCGCTCGGACGGTGCCGTGCCCGGAGTGGCCCCGGATACGGGCATCGTCCACGATTCCCGTCCCGAATTCCAATTTCACCCGGGTGATGCCGGTCCCGCCTGGTCGGATGCCATCATTATCTGTCCCTGGACCATTTACCGATGCTATGGAGACACGCGTATTCTTGAACGGCATTACGGAGAACTGAAGCGATACCTCCTGTATCTCGAGTCCATCAGCACAGATCTAATC
>JAIVGW010000198.1:2447-5125 GCA_020201415.1 Lentisphaerota bacterium | reverse complement strand
GGCTCGTTGGGCGGCGGCGGCAATGCATTGAGAAACACCCCTGGCGGGGACGGCATGCCGAATACCGGCGGCGGAGGGGGCGGCGGCTCGGATACAGGCAACGAGGGCGGCGGCGCGGGCGGCTCCGGCGTGGTCATCATCCGCTACGAGTTTGAAGAAATGGAATATACCGTTAGCCCTACTCTGCTGAACAACACGGTTTACGCAGGCTCTGACGCCACGTCTCAGGAGTTCGATATAATCAAAACCAGCGGCAAGGCCTTTGATTATGTCGTCACCACCAACACGCCCGCCGACTGGCTGCAGGTCACACCCGGCAACGGATCTTTTACTGATGCTCATGGCGCCAGCACCATCACCATCAACTACAACACCACTGCCCTGGCTGTGGGCATCCATACGGCTTACCTGGTTGTCGCCACGGCGGACTGGGGCGGCGCCACGCAGACGGTGGAAGTGGTAATGACCGTGCAGCGCAAAACGCAAACCATTACTGACTTCCTGCCGTCCGACGGCGCCAGATTCCTGAAGGATGAAATTGTTGAGTTGCGCGCCACGGCCTCCAGCGGACTGCCGGTGTCGTTCGACGTGGTCTCCGGACCGGGCCTGATCACGGGCCTGACCAACCTGTCGTTCACCGGCACCGGCGAGGTCAAAGTAACGGCCGCCCAATCCGGGGATGCCTTGTGGGAAGCCGCGCCCACCTTGACCAACATTTATCATGCCTATCACATCGAAATACAGATTCTTTCAGCGGCGCAGATCAATAACGGCAGCGGGCAGGTGTATATTGAAAACCTGTTGGAAAACACCGCGCTCGCTGATGTGGATGCCACGCTGGTTTACGGACCCGCTGCCGACGGGCCGGCGGGGGCGATCAACCTTGCCTGGCTGTCCGAGGCGCAGGCGGGGTACGGGGCCGTGACCCTGGCCAATGGGACGGACTGGCAGGCGCGCGGGGTCAGCACGGCCTCCCAGACTAATCTATTATATATGACCTGGGCCACACAGGACGCCGGCAATGACTGGCCGCTGGCCGGGCTGGACACCGAACTGCTGATCGGGGTGCGCATCCGTGATGCCATCAGCCTGGAAGAGTCGGTCCGGGACTGGACGACCTTGCGGGTGGATAACCGCCCGCCGGAGGTCATCGTGAGCAGTCCGACCTCCGACCCCACGGCGCAGTCGCCGATCCCGGTGCGGGTGGAGTTCGATGAGGATGTGACAGGGTTCAGTTTTGCCGGGATAATAGCGCACAATGCGCTCAAGACCGGCTGGGTGCAGGAGAGCGCGCGAGTGTACCGGTTCGACCTGGTGCCAGTGTACAGCCAGTGCGTGGTGCGCGTGGAGCTGGTGGCCGGGGCGGCGCAGGATGCCTTCGGCAACCCGAGCCGGCCGGGCGCCTTGGCCCGGGAATACCGGATAATGCCGTCCGAGGGGCTAAGGGCCAGCAGCGGCCTGCGCCGGGTGGTAAGGCTGGACTGGCAGGCGGGCGCAGGCGTGGAGCATTACGAAGTCTGGCGCGCCACCGACGGCGCGCCGGAACTGATCGGGATTTCTAGCTCCACCAATTACCTGGACCGGGCGGTGCAGGTGGGCGTGGACTACTTCTACCGGCTGCGCGAAGTCAACCCGAGCGGCACAAGCGAATGGAGCGAGGGCGCCTGGGGCTGGTGCCGGGCCGCGCGCGATGACTTCACGGGTAATGGATTTTGGCGCCGGGTGACTATGACGGCGACGGGCTGACCGATCCGGCGGTGTATTATGAAGACACAGGTCTGTGGCGGGTATGGCTCTCCGGCAGCGGGTACGCCGAGGTGGCGGCCTATCTGGGCGGCCCGGGATCCGTGCCGGCGCCGGGTGACTTCGATGGCGACGGCCTGGCCGATCCGGCGGTGTACAACGCCGCCGATGGTAAATGGTATATCTGGGAGTCCGGCAGCGGCTATGCGCTGCGCGAGATAGCGGACTGGAGCCTAGGCGGCCACGTGGTGATCCCGGTGGCGGGCGACTACCTGGGGATCGGACATGACGTGCCGGGTCTGTATTACCGCGAAAGCGGTCTGTGGTACTTCCACCGGGCGGCCGGCACGACAAGCCTGACGGAGTTCGGCGCTATTGAGGCCGTGCCGCTGGCTGGCGATTACGATGGCGATGGCGTGACGGACCTGGGGCTGATATATCGTGAACGCTTTGAAACCATCTGGCAACTGCTGATGTCGGAAGAAGGCTACCGCGAGGTCGGCGGGTCGTTCGGCCGGCCCAGACCGTGAAGAAGGTGTTAGGTGTGAGGAAAATATTTGGAGCGCGGCGGCTCGACGCCGCTTTTCTTCATTCCGTCTTCCCCCTCCGCATATGTCTGCATATTTTGGAGTGCGGCGGCTCGACGCCGCTTTTGGCTTTAACCAACTAACACCTAACACCTAGCACCTAACGCCTTCCCCCTAAGAACTGGTTCATTTTTCCGTCATCTCCCAGACACCCTCCCAGGCCTTGGGTGGATTCCGCAGTAAAGCCTCGCATTTGCGGCAATAAGCTCCGGCCACTGCATCTGCCCCCTGCAAATCCGCAAATTGTTCCCGGGCAGCGGAAAAATTGCCGGCGTAAAAATCCGTCAGCGCCGCGGCAAACTTGTCCAGCATTACTTGACGCACGATCCGATCCTCGGCGGTCATCGG
>JAIVGW010000198.1:0-2363 GCA_020201415.1 Lentisphaerota bacterium | reverse complement strand
ACCAAGAATAGTGTAATTGAACCGGTTGTGTGAACCCATATTGCCCACCACCACCGGGCCGGTGTTCACCCCGATGCGCATGAATAAATCCCCGCCGTAGCGCGCACGCAGGTCCGGCCGCATCTCCGCCAGCCGGGCCTGGCATTGCAAGGCCGCACGCACGGCGCGTGCCGCATGGTCATCCTGCGGCAGCGGCGCGTTCCAGAAGGCAATGATCGCATCGCCTTCGTATTTATCGACCGTCCCGCCCTCCGCTTGAATAATGTCGGTCATGGCGGACAGGTACTCATTCAACAGGCTGGTCAATTCACGCGGTTCCAGACGCTCGGCAATCCCGGTGAAACCCTGCAGGTCGGAAAAGAATATCGAGAGCGTCCGCTGTTCACCACCCAGCGTCAACCGCTCGGGATGATTAACCAGTTCCCGGATGACATCTTCACTGAGATATTGACGGAAGGCCGACCGGATAAATCTTTTTTGACGGCCTTCCGTGGCATAGTTGACCAGCACGCCGCCAATTAACGCCAGCGCCGTGGCCAGCGCCGGCCCAATGAAAGGCAGCCACCAGCCTGCCTGGTAGGCCGCCAGAGAGGCGGCCGCCGGTAGCGGCAAGGCCGCCAGCATGACCAGCAGATTATCGCGGGCATGCCGTCCGCAACGCACCGCCAATCCCGCCAGGCCACCCAGGACCAGCGTCATCAAAGCCGTCAACCAAGCCGGCACGTCACGCATCGGATCGCCGGAGAGAATGTTGTCCAGCAGCGTGGCGTGAATCTCTACTCCGGGATAAACGCCACTAACCGGCGTAGAGCGCAGGTCGAATAGCCCGGGCGCGCTGAATCCAAAAAGCACATGACAGTCCCGGAAAGCATCTTCCGGCACGGTCGGCGACTCACCCGCCTGCATCAGTAATTCCGATTCGATCACCGCCGCGGCGCTGAAGGCCCGATGCGTACGGGATGGACCGCGAAAACGCAGCAGCACCCGGCCCTGGCGGTCCAGCGGCACCAGCCGGCGCCCCAATTGCAGGCGGCCGCGCCCCAGGCGCACTGCCGTATCCGGTTCCGCGGCCAGTAAAGCGCCGACCCCCAACGCCGGCAGCAATTTCCCGTCAAATTCCTGAAAAGGCAGAATCCGCCGGTAAACACCGTCCGGATCGGGCATAGCCTGCACGTTGGCCAAGACCGCCGCGTTGGTGGCCAGCTCCGGTATGGGCAGGGTGGCGCGCGGCAAACGCGCCCGATCCCGCCGCCACAAAATTTCCGGCCCGCGCCGCGGCCTGTCCCAGCAGTTGGTCATCCGCCACGCCGTACTTGGAGGGCTCGGTAAAAAGCACATCAAAGGCAATTGAGCGTGCGTCCTGCCGCAGACAGAAATCCACAATCGGTTGATAAACCTCGCGCGGCCAGGGCCATGACAAACCGCTGACATTGGCGCCCCAATCCAGGCTCTGTTGATCCAGCAGGATCAGACGCACCCGGGAGGTTTCGGCGCCTTCGCGGGCCAACAACTGTACCCGCCAGTTCCAGGTACGCGCCTCCATCCCGTCCAACCAACCGGCCAGCCAGAACAACAGGGCCGCCAAGGCGGCGCCGGCGCCCACACCCAGACCTTGCAGAGGCTTTTTCAAACACGACCTCAACCGGATTTAACGGTGCCGAAGCACAATGCCAGATGGCCTTCGGAAAATTTCCGCGAACAACAGGAGCATAAGACGGTGGCCAATACGGCCACCGGCAGACCGATGATCAAAGGATCAACATAGGCCCAGATGACCGGTCCGGACACTATCAGTGATTCCGCCCCGTCAACCACGCGGACACCCAGCGAACGCACGCCAAACAATCTCTCGCTCAAGCCAAAGGCTGAAGCAAGCTTTTCATGCACGAACAACATCCAGAATATGCTGGAAATTGCGCCAGTCAGCATCCCCGCCACTGCCCCGGCCCGGGTGATCCCCCGCGACCACAAGCCTCCGACAAACATCGGCAGGAAAGCGCAAGCGCACATGCCAAAAAATACGGCCGTGCCGCGCGCCACGATCTCCACACCCGCCGCGCCGAATTTCTGCTCCAGCACATAACCCAGATAAACGCTTACTATAATACCGATCAAGATAGCCATGCGCGTGGCTACCACCCCGCCAGTGCGGCGGCCCAAAGTCAGGGCCTGCTCATAAAGATCCCGCCCCAGGGAAGTGCCCATGACATGGAACTGGCTGCTGAGCGTGCTCATGGCCGCCGCCAGCAGCGCCAGCATGAAGAGCATGCCGAACCAGCCCGGCATGGCCGATTTAATGTACATCGGGATAATTTTCTCCACATCCCCGCCGGCGGCGACGATGGCAACCTGGCCGGCAGTCT
>JAIVGW010000197.1 GCA_020201415.1 Lentisphaerota bacterium | reverse complement strand
CTCCCGCCCCGCCTTACGCGGTACGACCCCGACGCCACGCCGACAGGATCCGTCACCGTAGCAGGATAGGCCCCCCCCCAATCCAGACACCATTCCCATATATTCCCGTGCATGTCATACAATCCCCACTGGTTCGCTAAATATGATCCTGCCGTTGCCGTGCCCGCGTTCGGCGCGCATCCCTGACTATATGCAGAACCACCGTTATACGAATACCGCCCTACATCATCCATTCGCACATCGGATGCGGTGTTGGTTAAATTGTATCCAGAGTTGAGCGCCGTGGCTGTCCCCGCCCGGCAGGCATATTCCCATTGCGACTCGGTCGGCAGATCCAGCGTGGTCAGCCCCGTCTTGGAGCGCAGCTTGCCCATGAACGATTCCGCATGCACCTGAGAAGATTGTGGCCAGTTCGGACTGATCGCACTGTTGGCCGGATTCTCCCGGATATCGTAATAACTCACCTGCTCCACCGGCCGGGAATCACGATATGCGGTGTTGTTGAAATAACTCGGCCAGTTGCCCATCACTCGTTCCCATTGCCTCTGCGTTACCTCAAACACCCCAATATAAAAATCCTCGGTCAGAGTCACATGGTGCTGCGTCTCGTCCTCGTACCGCCCAACCTCGCCTTCAGGCGATCCCATGATGAATGTCCCTGCCGGTATTTTCCGCAATACGATCTTGGCAGTCTTGTAATCATCCGTCCACCCACCGGAGGGCACGGCGCTCAGCGTACTGACCGGATAACTGGATGCATCAGGGCCGGCGGTCACGTCTATGACCAGATATGTATCCGCCCACACCCCCACGACAGCAAACCCCACCACCAACCCAACAAACAATTTCATCAGCATTTTTTGCATTACAATTCTCCTGGTTGGTATGATTTGACACGCAGAAACGATCCGGGCACGTCAAAAGAGCTCAAGAGACAGCCAAGGATGGGAAAACGAAGGACTGGACACAGGCGTACAGGATGGCGTGACATAGACACAAATAAGCCTCCATGAGATTAAAACGACTTTTAAGCCTCATGGCTGGATATGTCAAGAGGTTTTTGGATGTTTTTGCTGCCGGATAAGGAGTACTGTATTTTAAACCGCGCACCATGGCCAATCGGAATACCTAACATTTAGCGTCCGAAACTGACGCTTGAAATCTTCTTCAAAGGTTTTTGCAAAATTCCAGCGGCTCGGCGAGACGCCTCGCCCTACCTTCCCGGATTGCTGCCGCAACGGGTATGGCGAACCATCTCGGTGAGCCGAAGATGAACGCGCCCGTGGAGTTGTGCAAGGGGCTCTTCACTCCGAACTTGACATACCGATCATGTCTTGTCACCATCCACGACATGAAGGCACATCTTCAGACTGGTTGCAGCGGGAAAGTGACCACGTTGCCTGAAAAGCGATTTCTTATCAACCACGTTCTGGCCGGCATGAGCATCGGGTTGATTGCGGGACTGATCTCCTGCGCGAATGGAACAAACACGATGAATACCAACGAATCATACAACACATTGACACCGGAAGAAGAGGCCGTGATCCTGAACAAGGGCACGGAGCGGCCGTTCAGCGGGAAGTACAATGACTTCCATGCCGCGGGCACCTACACCTGCAAGCGCTGCGATGCGCCGCTGTACCGGTCCAGCGACAAGTTCAAGTCAGGCTGCGGTTGGCCGAGTTTCGACGATGAGATCGAGGGCGCCGTAAAGCGCCAGACCGACGCCGACGGACGGCGCACGGAAATCCTGTGCGCCAACTGCGGAGCTCATCTCGGGCATG
>JAIVGW010000236.1 GCA_020201415.1 Lentisphaerota bacterium | reverse complement strand
CGAATCTTTTGCCCAGTTTTTCCAGCTTGATCATTTGCGTCGATCCTCGTGCCTGTTCAGGGCATTTCCGCGTATTCACCCAAAACGGTTATCCGCATCCGGCCCAGTATGCCCAGCAGTTCCATCTGGCGTTCCAGCCCGCCTACCGCCAGGGTGATGTGGGTGGCGTCCGCCAGCTCCTGTCCCAGAGTGGGATCGGTTTCCAGCCACTGTCCGTTAAGCCACACGGCCGGCCAGGCATGATAATAAAACGCCGACCGCTGATTGTCCAGTTCGGCATACACCAGTCCCACATGCACGCGCGCCGGCAGGCCCAGCGCCCGCGCCAGGGCCACGAACAGGTAGGTGTGTTCATTGCAGTCGCCGCTGAGTTCATGCAATACATCCACGGCCGAGGGCAGGCTGACGGCCGCTTCCTTGGCGACGTTTTCATGGACCCAGGCGCCAATGGCGCGGACCAGCGGCCAGCCCTCGCGCCCGGCGGCAATGGTTCGGGCCCGGGCGATGATTTCCGGGTGATCGGACTGCAGGCCCGGTTCCGGTTGCAGCCATGGCTGAAGTTCCGCCGGCGGATCCTGCTGTTCGTCCGGGTTTGGCGCGGTTTGCCGCCTCACCCGCAGGGTAACCTGTTGGGCATCCCGCGCGATGATTTGCTGTCGGGCGCTTTCCAGGCCCGCGGTCTCCGGCGCGCCGCCGATTTGCAGATCCAATGCCGCACTGCCGCGGGGGTCACGGATTACGCCAGTCACCGGTACGGCCATATCGAAGAGCAGTTCCGCTGGTGGCAGCGCCGTCTCGATCCGGCCGGCGGCGGCGGCGGTGGTAAGTTCCATCACCAGTCCGAAAGGGGTTTCCTGGCGTACGGCCTGACCGGTGCGGTCGACCCAGGCGCGCAATTCCATGCCATGGTAAAATATCTGCAACAAAGTGGTGTCGTATTCTTGGCCATCCACGGTAATCTGTTCGTGTCTGAGGGCGTTGACGCGCAATTCGTCGATGCCCTGGGTCAGCGGATTGAACATGCGCAGCAATGTACTCTGTCCGGGCGCCAGCTGCCCCAGGATCAGCTCGTTCATCGGCGTGTGCAGCAGGACGTCATCCGGCAGATCCACTTCCGTTTCCCGGGTGTCCCCCGGGGTGCGGACGGTGAGCCGGAAGCGTTGCGGGCCGATGCGCTGTCCGTCAATGCGCACATTATAATTACCGGAATGCATGGCCGTAAAGAAGTGCATCAGCCGGTAGGTGTCGTCCAGTGCGGCTTGCAGGGTAAGAGCCCGCCCGACGAACCAGCCGGGAAACGCCTCGTACCTGATCAACCAGGCCGCCGTGACCAGCCAGAAGAGAACGATCCAGAAACCTGGCCGCGCAAAACGCATGGAAACTCAGAATATAGGCGGGGTCGCGCCGCCCGGATTAAAACAGGTAGGCCACCCGGATGGCGCCCATGCCCTTTTCGTTGGAATTGACGGCGCCGCCACCGTACCAAGCCAGGCACAGCTGATCGGTGGCACGGTAGTACATGCCGCCGCGGAAATAAACCGGCGCACCGCTTTCACCGGGAATGTCCTCACTCGTGCCTTTAGCCTCGGCCATAAGCGAGAACTTGTAGCTCAGATCCCAGATGAAGGATGCGGCCAGGGAAAATACGCCATCGTCGTTGTAATTGACATTGTAACGGCCGTCCAGAACATAGTGATATACCTCATAGACGGTGGTGCCAATGGATGTGCCGAAGGCGAAATCGGTCTCGCCGCGACCGAGATTGTATTTGTCATCCCCCGTTGCCAGTGTCAGCTCGACATAGGGAATCACGTAGGGGTATTCAAAAGTGTATTCATAAGCAAACAGCTCCAGGCCCAGGCTGATGTCACGGATGCCGGTGTGTTTGTCGTTAATGTCGGAATCCACATGGCCGAACGGCAGCTTGCCGTATGCCGTCAGGTTCTCCAACAGGCCGTAACGCGCGTAAACTCCGGCGGTGAATTCCTTGCGCTCCCAGTCCGCCCATTTATTGTTGCCCGACTCATCAATTTTGCTGTATTCCGAAAACACACCGGCCTCCCAGGCGCCTGCGTCCGGATGCCGGTTTTCCCGTGTGAAATACGGACGATTGAATTCCGATTCCGCCAGCACAGCCCCTGCCGTCAATGCCGCGACTGCACATAACACGAATTTTTTCATTACGATCTCCCGTTTGCGTTTTCCTGCCGGTGGGCGCAACAGGCCCTGCTCTTGAGCACAATTATTTATAACTGTCAAAGATTATCACACAAACGACACCGGGAATACAATAATATTTTTCCAGGATCCATTTTTGATTGACTGGCAAACACCCTCGCTGTAACCTACCGGCCAACCAATTTGGAGGCAGCATGCAGTCAAGGACCGAAAAACGCAGGATTTCCGTCTGGCGCGTTTTGTGCCTGACCGGACTGCTGCTGAACGTCTGTCTGGCGCCCCTGTGGCACTTGGCGCATGATGTGTGCCGTGACGGCCGGCCGGAGCCGGCTGCGGTCTGCCGGGCCTGCCCGCTTACCGTCCGCAACGCCCCGGCCCTAACCCATGCGCCCCCCGGCCACGATGCCGAACATTGTCCGATTTGCCAGACCATGACCATGCCGGCCATGCGGGCCGCGGTATGCCCATTACGCGCCGTGGCGCTGATGGTGTCAACTTGCGCGATGCCCGACATGGCGTCGCCGGCAGCGGCTGACCTGCTCACAGGGTTCCAGGCCCGCGCCCCTCCTGCCGCCAGTGCTTGATTGCCGTCCAAGGCGTCGCGTAAACCGACTCTCCGGATATCTTATCTTGTCGACTTTGTATCTGTCGGACATTGCGCCGCCCGCCAACGGCCTAATTATCCCCGCTGTAGCCCCGACGTTGCAGTATTTATTTTTAATTATTTTAGGAAAGCGGTTTATGTATAAAACTATCTTGTCATTATTGTTGGGCCTGATGCTGGCGGTTTCCGGCTTGGCGCAGGAGCGTTACATCAGCGCCGATGCCGCGGCGGCCAAATTGTTTAATCCGGATATTTCCGTGGTGGTGGACGGCATCTATTACAATTACAGCGGTGACGAAGCGCCGGCGCACATCTGGGAGGAGTTGCCCGGGTTCGGCCATGGGCATGGTCCCGGCGACGATCACGATCACGACCATGAGCATGGGCTGGAGAAGGGGTTTAATCTGCGCCATCTGGAGTTGATGCTGTTGGCAGATGTCGATCCCTACTTCAAGGGCTGGGCGACGGTGGCGGTGGATACCCATGGCGCGGAACTCGAGGAGGCGGTGATTCAGACCACCTGTCTGCCCTGGGGCACCCAGATCAAGCTGGGCAAATTTTTCAGCGAATTCACCCGGATCAATGCCCAGCATGCGCATGCCTGGAATTTCACCGATGCGCCGCTGATTCACCAGCTGTTTTTCGGCGAGCATGGCATCAATGACAAGGGTGTGCAATTATCCTGGCTGGCGCCGACGCCGTTTTTCCTGCAGTTTGGCGCGGAAGCCTTCCAGGGTGAAAATGAGGCGGCCTTTGATTACCACCCTGCAACTGGGCGCCTTCGCGGTCTGGGGCCGGCATCAGGAGGAACATCTGGGCCCGACCGGGCACGATGATCCCGGCAGCCATTTCCTGGACGGCCACCAGGCTTTCTGGGGCGGCGATCTGGTTTATAAATTCACGCCGGCCCGCGCTTACGGCCACGGCCACTTCGTGCTGGAAGGCGGCTATATCGGGCGCGAGAAGAAACTGGAGCTGGTGGCGCATAATAATCCCGACCGGGCCGGCCTGATCGGCAACCACCTGGTGCAGGATCAGGACGGTTGCTACCTGCAGGGCATCTACGGGTTTGCGCCGCGTTGGCGCATCGGTCTGCGCGGCGAGGCCATCGGTCTGGTCAACCGGCAGACCAAGCCCACGGGTGATCGCGAGACATTTGACACGAGTTACCGCGGCAGCGGCATGATTGACTGGTCGCTGACGGAGTATTCCCGTCTGCGGCTGCAGGCCAATCATGGCAGCTATGCGATGGAGGACGAGCGGGAAAACGTCACGGAAGTGTTTGTGCAGGCGATCTTCACCCTGGGCGCGCATCCGGCGCATGCCTTCTGAAAATGACGGTGAGGTTTGTAGAAGTCATAACATTTCATCATATTCAGGAAAATAAAATGAAGAATATCATCTTACGAAATCCGGGCCGGGTATTGGCCCCTTGTTTGTTGATCCTGGCGGCTGTTAGTCTCCAGGCCCGCCCGCTGCAAGTGGTGGCGACCACGCCGGAACTGGGCGCCCTGGCCGCGGCCATCGGCGGGGACCGGGTGGCGGTGCGCTCGATCACCAGTGGACGGGAAGATCCGCATTTCATTCAGCCCCGGCCCAATTACGTGGTCATGGCCCGCGATGCCGACCTGTGGATCAGGATGGGCCTGGAACTGGAGATCGGCTGGGAAATGCCGTTGCTGGACAATTCCCGCAACCGGCTCATTCGCCCCGGCCAGCCCGGGCATTTCGATGCCGGCGCCCATCTGCCTTATGTTCTGGATGTGCCCGACAGCAGCATCACCCGGGCCATGGGTGATGTGCATGCCTCCGGTAACCCGCATTTCATGCTCGACCCCATGATCGGCCGCGCGGTGGCCAGGGCGCTGGCGGAGCGCCTGGTGAGTCTTGATCCGGCCGGTGCGGATGCATACCGTGCCGGGCTGCGTGCGTTTCTGGAGCGGCTGGACCACGCCATGTTCGGTGAACAACTGGTACAGGCTTTGACCGGAGAGCGCCTGTGGCAGGCGGAAAGTGATAATGCCTTGAATGAGTTGCTGGCGGAAACCGGCCACGCTGCCCTGCTGCGCGGCTGGCGTGGCGTCATGCATCCCTGGCAGGATAAGCCGGTGGTGACTTTCCACAAAAGTCTCGACTACTTTTTCAAGCGGTTCGGCTTGAAATCGCCGGTGGCCCTTGAGCCGTTGCCCGGTGTGCCGCCCAGCCCCGCGCACCTGGCGCGGGTGCTTGAAATCATGCAGGCGCAGTCGGTAGCGCTGGTGTTGATGGAGCCGTTCAACCCGCGCCGGCCGGCCGAATTCGTGGCCGACCGTACCGGCGCCCGTGTGGCGGTGGTGAACACCTACGGCACGTCGGTTGAGCCGGACGGTTATTTCAAGTTTATTGATGACATTGTGAACTCCTTCAAGGAATAAATTATATTCGGACTCCTGAATCCGGGCCGGGCGCCGAAGATGCAGTCCCGGACCAGGCGGGCGGCGCGGATTCAGCAGCCGGTCACTGGGGGCGGATGGCGGCAGGACATATGCGGAACGGCAATATTATAGAATGCAGTGATTTGAGCGTGGGCTATGCCGGGGTTCCGGTGTTGCGCGGGGTCAACCTGTGCATCAAAGCCGGTATGTTCCTGCCGTTTGTCGGTCCCAATGGCGCCGGCAAGACCACTTTGCTGCGCACGATTCTCGGACTGCTGCGGCCGTTGCGGGGAGTCGTCCATACGCCCTTTGCCGCGACGCCGCCAGGCTATGTGGCGCAGCAGAAGTCCATAGATATGCTTTATCCGGTGTCGGCCCTGGATATTGTGATGATGGGTTGCTATCCCTTGATGGGCTGGTCCGGACGCCGGTCGGCGGAAGGCCGCCGGCGTGCCCTGAACCTGCTGGAGGCCTTTGGACTGACCGAGCATGCCCATAAGACTTTTGATGAATTGTCCGGTGGCATGCGCCAGAAGGTGCTGGTGGCGCGCGCCCTGGTCATGGATCCCGCCGTGGTGGTCATGGACGAGCCGACCACGGAACTGGACGAATCCACCCGGCGATTTGTACTGCACAAGCTCTGCGCCGCCGCGCATGACCATGGCCGGACCGTCTTGCTGGTGCATCACGGGCTGGCCTCGGTGATGGCGCTGGCGGATGAAGTGTGCCTGGTGCACAAGGGGCGGGCGGAATTAATGCCGACTGATCAAGCGAGGTTTTAATGGAACATTGCCGGACCTTGTTGGAGTTGTTTCCGCATGCCGTGGTTGCCGGTGTCCTGATTGCCGCCGTCTGCGCCGCTTTGGGCGTCTATGTGATTCTCAAACGCATTGTTTTCATCGGGGTGGCGTTGGCCGAATCAGCCGCCTGCGGTATTGCCCTGGCCATGACGTCGGGGGTGCCGCCTTTCATCGGCGCGGCCGCCTTGACGCTGGGCGTGGGGCTGGGCCTGTCACGTCCTTACGAATCCGGCCGCCTGCCGCGCGATGCCCTGCTGGGAGTAATCTTTGTCGCTGCCGCCGCCCTGAGCATTCTGCTGGTGTCCAAGGCCGGCCTCGGCCTGGAGGAGATTCGCGGTCTGCTTTACGGCGATCTGGTGCTGGCCCGCCCGGGCGACCTGTTGGTCTGCGTGGCCGTGTTAGTGCCGGCCGCGCTGGTGCTGCTGATTTTCCGCCGGCCGGTTCTCTACAGTTTTCTTGATCGGGAGGTGGCGCTGCTACTGGGAATCAAGGCGGCCTGTTGGGAAATTTTGTTTTTTGCCGTGCTCGCGCTGACCGTGGCCGCCGCCGCGCGGGTGGCGGGCGCCATGCTGGTGTTTGCCTACCTGGTGGTAGCGCCGGCCGCGGCCCTGCTGCTCAGCCGGCGGCTGGCGGTGGTGCTCCGGTTGGCGGTGGGCGTGGCGGTGACCTGCACACTGCTGGGCCTGTATCTGGCCCTGGCCTGGGATCTGCCGGCCAATCAATTGATTGTGGCGTTGATGTGCCTGTGCCTGGCGCTGGTGGCCGCCGGCAAATATCTGCGCCGGCTATTTCAGCCGGTGAAGTAAAGATAGACGCAGAAAAGCAGGAAGTTGATGTTGCCGTAATAGGCCAGCGCCGCGGTCAGGCCGGAGAGCGGCGCGTCCGCCGGCAGCAGACCGGCATAAATCTGGCAGGCCAGCTTGCTCAGTCCCAGCAGGAATCCGACCGCCAGCGTTGTCAAGGCCCCACGCCCGTTAAGGCTCGCTTCAATACGGCTCGGGTAATTCCGATGGCATGACGGCAATATCACCCGCTTGGTTGAGCTGGTAATGCTCGCGCCGGATGATCTCGCGGCCATCGACAAAGTCGTCTCCCACTTCCCGCAGGCGGGTTGTCAATCTGGCATCCAGTTCAGTCACCTGAGCCGCGTGATGCGGATCACCGATGAGATTGTGCAGTTGCGACGGATCAGCTGCATTGTCATACAACAGCCACGGTCCCGCCAGCGAGCGGACGTAAGTGTAGCGACTGTTATGAATCCCGCGATACTCACGGCCCCCTTTTTCGTAGCGCCACTCGTGAAACGGCACGTACAGCGCCAGCAGCGCTTCCGTGATGCCAGAAGGGGAACCATCCATGATCGTACGGCTGAAATCCCGTCCCTGAACCTTATCGGGAATGGGTACCCCGCATAGCGTCAGCAGCGTTGGCATCAGGTCCGGCGCATCAATCGGCGTGTCGTCGGCGCCCGGGCCTTTCCGATCCGGGTGCCGCACGAGGAAAGGAACGCGAATGGATTCGGCCCAGGGCTTCTGTTTTCGGAAATGCCCCTGGCTGCCGAGCATATCTCCGTGGTCCGATGTAAATACAACAATCGTATCCGCATCCCGTCCAGTCGCGGAGAGCGTTTCAAGCAATCGTCCAAACGCCGCATCCAGCGCTGAACAGTGGGCATAGTACCCCGCCAGCTCCCGGCGGGCCTGGTCCGCGCATGCGGCCGGCACGTTTGCCGGCAGCCGAATCCGTGGTGGATCGTACATTGCCTTGAATTGAGCCGGTGCATTGTTTAAGGGAGTGTGCGGCGGCCCCCACGCGAGAAACAGGGCAAAAGGATCGTGCCCGACTTCCTCGCGGAGGTAGCGACACGCCTCATCCGTCTGTGCGTCAGCGTCGTACCCGTGCCACGGGTGTGGCCGGGGATCGTCGGCGAAGTAGTAGTGTGATGCCTGATAGTTGTGCGAACACTCAAAACCTTTCCACCAATCGAATCCAAGGCGCCGCTCCGGCGGCACGAACGCGTTGCGGCCGTTGCCATCCAGATGCCATTTGCCGATGTAGGCGGTGCGATAACCGACATCGCGCAGACACTCCGCGAGAAAAGGCCCGTCGTATAGGCGGCACAGACATTGATCGTTGACCATCATCCGGTGACGGTGCGGGTAGAGTCCGGTCATCAGTGAAGCCCGGTAAGGGCTGCATACCGGACAGCCCGAGACAGCATTCGTGAAGTTCAGACTCTGAGATGCGAAATGATCGATGCTTGGCGTTGCCACGTTGGGGGCGCCGGCATAGCCGAGAGCTTGATAGCGCCATTGATCAGCGAAGACAAACACCAGGTTAGGATTCTTGTTCATAGTCTCTACTCCGCGAAGGCTTTGTTGACCTGCGTATCCGTTGAGTCATCAGGTTTTACAATATCTTGATCCATCCCTGTCATTGGATAGCTTGCTCCAGTCAGCAAGGAGGCCACGGTGCTCAGCCAGCACCTTCTGGAAATCCGGAGCCGCAGCAAGGTTGCGCATTTCCCGGTGATCGTTTGCCAGGTCCCCCAACCATTCGGCGCTGTGCTGGTCGGCGAAGGCGCAATATTTGAACCGGTCGGTTCGTAGCATCCGGAACCACTCGTTCTCGGCAACCACGTAGTCGCGCCATAGAGATACAGATGCGCCTGTTGTCAGTGGACGGAGACTGCGTCCCAGCATGTGGGCCGGCTTCTGACGCTCCGCGTAATCACACAGGGTTGGTAAAATGTCCAACCCGGTTGATACCAAGTGTTCGCAATCGACTTGACCGGCGGAAATTTCGGCGGGATATTTCATGATTAAGGGGATGCCGACGGATTCTTCATAAAAGATTCCCTTGGAGGTCAGCCGATGGCTGGCATCCATATTTCCGTGGTCACTGGTGAAAATTACCAGGGTATGTTCTTCGCACCCCGCCTGCCTTAAACCCTCCAGTAGCTTGCCGATCTGGTGATCCACTTTTTCGGTGAGCCGGTGATAAATCCAACGGTTGATCCGCCAGTCACGGTCGCTATAATCGTCCCGCATTGTAATAGCGGGCGTAATGGCTTGAGGATTCAAGCTGGCTTTGACGGCGGTTGGTTCATGCTCGGGAATACCGTAGTTGAGCGGCAACGGCGGCAGAGAGTCCTCGGGCAACGCGCAGGCCTCTTCGTACAGCGCGAGTACATTTTGGGTGTTGATGCCGTTTTTGGCGCGGTGGGCGAAGCAGATGTCGTGCGGATTGACAAAAGAGGCAACCGCAAAAAAAGGAACGGTGCGTTTTCGTTGGATGAAGGAGATGCAGGCTGCAGGCAGGGCATCACGTTCGTCGATAAAATGCTCGTCATAGCCGGCGTTTTCAGGTTGCAACGGCCGGCACATGTGGACTTTGCCGCCATAAAACGTATCGTAACCGGCTCGTTTCATGAGTCTGCCCATAGAGTTATCATCGACTGCCGGCGGAAGGTTGGCAAGATGCATACCGCTCGGGTTGGTATCCGCCCCCAACCGGCAGGGCATCATGCCCGTGGCCATGCTTATCCGGCTGGGGACGCAGATCGGGTTTGTACAATAGGCGCGTTCAAGCCGGATGCCGTCGCGGGCGAGACTGTCCATGGCCGGTGTGCTGAGCCGCTCGTTCCCGGCGCAACGCATCATGCCGGCATGTTGTTGGTCGGTCATTATAAACAGTATATTGGGTTTCTGTGTCATGTTTTGATGCTTGATTTTATTATTGCTTGATCAATTTTGCCGCGCGCGGTTTGCCGCGCCTTTATATATAGCATTATTCGACGCCCGGGTTCACTCATTTTCTCCCGTCCACCTGGTGGTCTTGAAAGGGGAAACCAGGGGATCATCATCGGAACAAAACAGTTTGCCGTTCTTGACGAATCCGCTGCCTCTTTCCGTCAGTTCCTTGACAAGGTAACCACGCCATCGGCATACTTCATCGGTATAGTGAGCATCGTCGATCAGGTTGTTGGTTTCACCGGGGTCTTGTTCCAGATCAAAAAACTGTTCCATGCCGATTCTGGGGAACCAGATGAACTTGCGCAATCCATTGGTAACGAACTGCATCTCCTGTTCTCTGGAGTAACACCAGCAGTGCTCGCCGTGAATGTAAGCACGCCAATTATTGTGGGGTTCTGCCAGTAGCGACAGGAGGCTGGTTCCATCTACCGTATCGGGAATCGAAATACCGGCTGCTTCGAGCAGTGTCGGCATAACATCGCGCAGCTCGACCACCTCATCGGCAAGCCCACGCTCAGGCTTGCCCTGAGAACGGGGAGGGACAACAAACAGTGGAATGCGCGCGCTGCCTTCGTAGGCATAAGTCTTGCGCCAGAGATTATGATCACCCTGCATATCGCCGTGATCCGAGGTGAAAAGAAACCAGGTGTCAGCAAGCTCCCCTGGACGTTCCCGTTGCATCCAGTTCAGCAAGCGCCCGATCTGTGTGTCGATAAAAGAGATGGATCCATAATATCCCGCGCGCGCATGGCGGATCTGGTCGGGGCGCATTCTGCCGCGCCAGGCGTTCGGATTGATGGCGGTTGCGGGGTCGTCATGCATGGCCGACCACTCGCCGGTATAGGGCTCCGGCAGATCCGCGCCACTGTACAAA
>JAIVGW010000196.1:1531-3324 GCA_020201415.1 Lentisphaerota bacterium | reverse complement strand
GCTTTGATGCGCGCCGTCTCGAGCAATTCTCCGAGCTTGACTTGCAGGCTTAACGGAACATTGGCCGGATTACAGCGTCCTCCCGAACGGCTGCCGTCCGTGCGACTGTAATTGGCCTCGGCAAATTCCAGGGCCTCGCGCATTTCCTCGCTGGCCGGTCCGTAAAAGAGCGTATAGTATTCGTCGAGCAGGGCGTCCAGGTTCTGGTCCACGTCCCAGAAGAAACGCGACTGGACATAAAGCGTCAGATGATCCTTGCCCGGAGAATGCCAACGGGCCTTTGACTGGCTTTGCTCGCTGTTTTCGCCGCGCGAAATGCCTTTTAAAGCTTGCAGATCCTTGACCATGTTGCGGGGATGAATAATCGGGAATGCGCTGCCCCACAAACCATAGCGGTTGTTCTCGACCCGCATGATGTTGCCGGGGGCGACTTTCTCCCGCCAACCCTCGATTCGTTTCCAGTACGCCTGCCAGTGTACCGGATCATCCATAAGCGGCCGGCCGCAGTTGGCGATGAAGACCACTACGTTGGGCGTGAATTTATCAACATTCGTCGGCGGATGGACGTAGGATGTATAGGCCCCGCAGGAAACCAGGCGGTCCGGATGCGTCTGGTACAGCTCACGCGCCACCCGATCAACAAAGCCCCACACCAAATCGGAAGAGGACATTCCTCGGCAGCCGTCGCACTGGCAGTGCCGGAAGCCATCCACGGGAAACAGAGAAACGTGCGGTTCATTGAATTCATCAAACACAAAACGCGCGAAGTTGACCGTTTCGCGGAAAAATCCTTCCGACGAGAAACAGACATGCCCCATACCCCGGTAATCGGTCACACGCTCTCCATTGTACAAAGCATAATAGTCCGGGTGCGCTTCCTGCATTTCCTTGCGCCGGTGCACATGCGCAAGCCCGTGCGCATGGCCCATATTGCCCAGCATCTCATGCCCGGAATTCACACCCATGCGCCGCGCCCAGATCATGTCCTCGAACGGGAAACCGGAATAATTGTACCAGCAATATGCGCGCATGGCAAAATCGGGATGCACCGTCTTATCCAGTGCCGCCGCCGCAATCGTGGATTGACTGGGAATCACCTCGCCAAGCTCACCGGGCATGTACCAGCGGCAGCCCAGCGTGCGCAGGAATTCGTACACCGCATTCAGGGAGCCGCCTGAATCCTGCAGCCACAGCCCGGTGGCAAAGTCTTCGCCCGGCCACCATTGGGCATTTTCTTCACCGAAGCGGTCGGTCAAGGTTGAGGCGTACCGATCCCAGTGGGTTTTAAAGCCACTGCTGAAGGGATAGCCCCAGGCGCTATCGGTCCGGTCACCCACTTTCTTGTCCCACTCCGCCTGAGCGCGGTCCTTATCGCCGCGCTTGGCCGGCCATGGGTCGGGGGGGACAAAATCAAAATCGTGTCCCAGCAACACCAGATAGTCCGGCCCCGACACCATGCGGAAGGCTCCGTAGCGCAGCCCCTCGTCAGTCACCCCCAACCGGTCCGTGTACGCGCTTTGGCCCACGTATATGGACAGAGGGGCATTTGTTGTCGGCGCCGTGACAATCGGCAGCCGCGCGCCGCTGATTTTTTCAATGTAGTACTGCAACTCCAGCGCCGCCAGGGTGGCCATGCGCGGGCGATTTTCGGCCGCGATGACAATCTCGGCGTTCGCACGGCCGTCCTGGACAAGGGATTCTGTCGGCGCAGTCGTTGGAACCGTGGCACACCCGGACAACATCGGCAGGCTGGCGGCCAAGGCAACCAGGCAAATTCTCGCGGTGCGTTTAAT
>JAIVGW010000196.1:0-1507 GCA_020201415.1 Lentisphaerota bacterium | reverse complement strand
CTTCTCGCCCTCGTTTGGGGAGAGCGCGGACGCCTCATATTCTTTTTCGCGACGCCAGTTGCGACAGACGTTGACGTGCCAAGGGACCTCCTTGGTGGGCTTGTTTCCGGAGACGGCGAAGTTGGCGTTGAGATCCTCTTGGTTGGCGCCGAGGACGGGCACTTTCGCCTCCAGGGTCCAATGGTCATCGCCTTTGGCCGTGACCACCTCGATTCCCGACCCCCACGTCGAGCGGTAGCGACCCTTCTTGCCGAATTCGGCCCCAACTCGGTCCATGTCATTCACGTGGCCCTCGGGGTCGATGGTGATCTGATAGTAGCCGCTATGCTCGGGCGGATCGAGTTCGAGTTCGATGGCGTCGCCGCTGAAAATCGAGTTGTCGCCGTCCTTGTTGGCGGGAACGTTGAGGTTCTTCATATCGTCGTCATCGCAGCGAATGGCGAAATACAAGGCGTCGTCCGCCCAAGCCATCTTCACAGTGGTGGCGTTTTTGACCGGGCCGCCCGTCTTCAACTCGCCCAGCTTATATTCGGGCGCGTCTTTCCAGATGGCGTCGTCGAGTTTCCCGTCAAGATTAATCTTTGATTTGTCGCCGATAACGAAGTGGACTTTGGGCACGTTTTGCCGCCACGTCCGCAAGACCTCGACCCGTTCTTTGAGCGGTTGCATGGAATCCATGATCCATTGAACGCGTTTTCCTTCGACGTCGTCGCCGGCGACCTTGCGGGCTTCAGAAATCAGGGCGAAGGCCTTCTCGATCAGTTTGACGTCGCTGTTTATCTTCCACCAGTTGTTCTCACAGAACTCGACGAAAGTCTTCATCTCGCCGGCGGCGGGGCCGTAGAACTTCTCGTAGTAGTCGTCGAGAACGGCGTCGATGTCCTGGTCGGGATCGATCCAAAATCGAGCCGTGACCCAGCAATTCAGGTGGTTGGCGGCCAGCAGCGGATCGGGCTCGGGATTTTTGCCGGAACTAAAGCCCCGATTCACCTCCATGTCTCCCCCGCTGGCGTAGCCCTTGAGGGACTTGATGTCCTCGGCGATCCGGTGGGGACAGAATCCCGGCACGCCACCGGCGGCGAAGATGCTGTACTTGTTGTTTATGTAGACTTTCTTGGAGGGGATCTTCTCCAGAAATCCTTCCCGAATGGCCAAGGCGTGCTTCCGCCGCTCCGGGTCATGGAAGCTGTGTCGCGCCTCACACAACCACACGACCACGTTCGGATGGAACTTCTTGATTTTCAACGGCGGCAACCGATACGACCCGTAGGACGCGCACATGATCCCCTTGTCCGGATGGGTCTTGGCGGTCTCTTTGGCGACGCAGTTGATGAAATCCCACACGTAATCAGACATGAGGCCCGTATAGCCGCGTTCCGGAGTGTCTTTCCCCTCGCACTTCTCGCACTGGCAGAAGTATGTGTAGCCATCGGGCGGCATCATGGAAACAGTCTCCATGCCAAACTCGTCGAACATGAATTTGGAGTAGTCAACGCAGGACTTGAAC
>JAIVGW010000235.1 GCA_020201415.1 Lentisphaerota bacterium | reverse complement strand
CGCCCAGTCCGGTATTGTCGCCTGTTGCCATGTGGACGATTACCGCGCCGATGTGATCAAGAAACACGAACGCACCCGCCGGGAAAAGGAAGCCGATCGCACCCGGCACATCGACCTGGTCAACGCCCATACCGGCCCCGTGCTGCTGACTTATCGCGATCATCCCGAAATTGATCGCCTGGTGGCGCAGACCGAGGAATCGGTTCCGCTATACGACTTCACCGCATCCGACGGCGTACAGCACACTGTCTGGGCCATGCCCGCCATTAAGGAACTGCAGCGCTGTTTTCAGGATATTCCCGTGGCCTACATCGCCGACGGGCATCACCGTGCCGCCAGCTCCGTGCGGGTTGCCGAATGCCGCCGCGCCGCCGGCGCCACGGATGCCGCCGAATGCAACTGGTTCATGACCATGCTCTTTCCCGCCGGGCAGATGAATATTTTGCCCTACAACCGTCTGGTCATCGATTTAAACGGGCTGACGCCCGCGCAATTGCTGCAAGCCGCCGGCCGTGCCTTTGAAATCAGCGACAATGCCGTACCGCCGCCGGGTGAGACCGGCGTTATCTGCATGTATCTGGAAAACTGCTGGTACCAACTTTGCCGCCGCGATCGCGATCGCGGTGATCCCATCGCCGCGTTGGACGTCAGCGCGCTGCAGAACGAATTATTATCACCGGTATTGGGTATCGCCGATCCGCGCAGCGACCCGCGCATCGACTTCATCGGCGGCTCGCGTGGTACGGAAGAACTGGAACGCCGAGTGCGCCAGCTCGGCACGGGCGTGGCCTTCGCCATGTATCCCGTGACCGTCGCGCAACTCATGGCCATCGCCGATCGCGGACTGATCATGCCTCCCAAGAGCACCTGGTTTGACCCCAAACCCTGTTCCGGCCTGCTGGTGCACGAACTCGCCGACCAGTAATCCATTTCAAGGCGCGGTGAAAGCTTGTCCGTCTGTTCTTCTGTAGCCGCGGTCGCTGACCGCGGATTCCTGTTGAGTTCTTCTGTAGCCGTCGCCGGTGGCGGCGGTTCCTACACCAATATTTACGAATACGATCCCAACGGCAATCGGCTGTCTTTTTCATCAACCAAGAATCAAGAACCAGGAACCACGAACATTGCCGTGTACGACCCCCGGGGTCGCCTGCTGAGATACGGCGACATGACGTTTGGGTTTTCGGTGAACGGCGAGCAACTCACGCGCACATCCGCCGGCCAGACGATGGCTTACGAATGGGATCTGTTCGGCCAACTGGATAGCGTTGCGCATCCCGGCGGCGCAATCATCGGGTATGAGCAAGACGCGCTTGGCAGAATAGTGAAAAAGACAGTAGATGGTGTTGCCGTCCAAGGCTGGATATACAAGGATGGCCTGAAACCCATCGCCGAAACCGATGGCGCAGGTGACATAGTCAGCGTGTTCGTGTATGGCAGCAGCGCATTGACACCGGACTACATGATCCGCGACGGTGTGACCTACCGGATTATCCGGGATCATGTGGGCAGTGTCCGGCTGGTGGTCAACGCCGCCAGCGGTGTAATTGCCCAGCGCTTGGATTACGATGAATTTGGTAATGTCTTGCAGGACACTGCCCCCGGATTCCAGCCGTTCGGGTTTCAATCTGGTTTGTACGATCCCGACACCGGGCTGGTGAAATTTGGGGTGAGGTGGTATGATTCCGAGTGTGGACGATGGATATCCGCTGATCCGACCATGTTTGATGGGGGACTGAATCATTACGTATTCTGCGGGAATGATCCTGTGAATTTTGTTGATCCGTGGGGGTTGTGCGAGGACGTTGCAAAGATTGTGGATATCTTTTGGAAAACAGTGATTCGTATGGAGGTTACAGGGCGTAGGCCTCAAGGACGTTCTTCGTGATGGAGTAATTTCACAGGTTGGTATGGATTTGCTGATTATTGGGATTGTAATGATCAGGCCATAGAAGTGCGTGGTGCATTATTAGGTCACGGGAGTTGGGATAATACGTGGACGTTTTCTCAACTAGGGCAGATATTTCCGTTACCCCATCAATGGGTTGTAGCTACACCTGACGATCCGTTATCTACTGATCCAATTATTGTTTTAGATCCTTGGGCCAGAACAGTTCGCCTTGTTCCTGAGCCAGAGTTGCCTTGGTCAGAAGTTCCTTCAATACGGTCAGAATATTAAAACCGATATTATAGTTTGTTAAAATGTGGCCTATATTTTTACTAATTGTTTGTTATTTTGTGGGGTTATTCTTATACGGAAGTATGGTAAATCCCAATATAGCGTCGCGATTATTTTTGCTAGGTTTATCGTTGCTTTATTGGGGTAGAATAATATTAGTCTTTTTAAGAAAAGAAAAAAATAAGGGATATTTATTTTACATGTTGATTATTGTCATCGCTCCCTATATTTGGATAAGTATACTTATTATTGCCGACTTGTTGGGCTTTGTATAATATTTCTATGACCATTGGACCATTGAAACGCGTCTAAATAAGTAACATTTGAAACGCGTTCGCGACTGACCAACATCACCGACCAGACCGCGGCGTTTACCCTGACCTACAACCCGACCAACGGCTTGATTTCCGGAATATCCAACCCGTTGAAAAATAGGGGCAATCAGTAGTTTTGTAGATCTTGCGTTGCTCGCCCAGTGCCGGCGGGTTTTGAGTATGGTTGCACCCGCCCGCCCCAGGCCGCAGTGTTTACCGGAGTCCGGTCGGCTTCGTGGATACTCATCTTGAACATCTTCGTGCCCGAGTACGCGTGCGGAGCGTGCAGATGATGATCATGCTTTTCAGAATTTCCATTTGATTTAGCTGGTTTTATGCTGTATAATTCGGCCATGAAAAAGAACATCAACTGGCATCGTTTGTTTGGAATAGCGTTGATGGACTATTTTGACCGCACCGGCTATGAGGTTGCGGTGGAGATGGATTTGTCGGTCAAGCGCCAATTACTGGATGTTGTTGTTATTGAACGGAAGCGCGGCGCGAAATTGAAAGATGCATGCGCCGGGTTTGATAATCTCGGACGGCATAATCTTCTGACGTATAAATCAATGCGTGAATCGCTGACGATCTGGACGCTGGAAGAGCTGGTCGGTCATTATGTGAACTATCGGAAAATCCGCGGATTACGGAATGTCAAACCGGAAGAAACACGGCTTTACGCGGTTTGCACGAGATATCCGTCGGGGCTGAAAGGTCGGGCAGACCTGTGCCAGGCAGAAGAAGGCGTGTTTGATATACGGGCTTTAGGGTTGACGATCCGTGTGATTGCGTTGAACATGATCGCCATGGAGAATCGGAACGCGATTCTTGATCTGTTCAGCGGCCAACAGGAAGCCGTGCGGTTTGGTGCGGAACATTACCGCTGGAAGAAGCCGGATTGCAGCACGGTGATGAATCAGTTGTATTTGATGTATAAAACGGAGGGGATGAGAATGCCATACACACTAGAACAATTCAAAAAAGACGTTTTGCTGGACCACCTTGACGATCTTAAACCAGAAGACCGTCTGCGCGGGCTCAAGCCTGAAGACCGTCTGCGCGGGCTCAGGCCTGAAGATCGTCTGCGGGGGCTCAGGCCTGAAGATCGTCTGCGGGGGCTCAGGCCTGAAGATCGTCTGCGCGGGCTGGGCCGACGTGAACTTGAAGCGCATCTGCGAAAATTAAGTCGGAAGCAGAATAAAAATTAATTATTCGTTACGATTAAAACGATGCAGCCGGACGCCGGATCGCGGTTAAACAGTCCGGCACGGTGTTTGAACCGGCGGGCGATATGTTTAATCTGTACCAATACAATACCCGTTCGGAAGTAACCGGCGCGGAACGGTCATATTAGGGGTCAGCATATTAGGGGTCAGTCCTATATAATAATAAAGTTGACGAAAAAGATAGTTCAGCTAGAATGCTCGCATGCCAAGAAAACCACGAATAGAGTATGCGGGAGCAGTTTATCCTCCTTCGCGCAAGGCTATGGCGGACAAGTCATGTAATGTGTCGCGGAGACCGTCGTGAGTCGGTTTTCCGTGATGATCGTGATCATGTAGGCATGGGGTTGGAGGCATTGGGAATGAGCGAAGAGGTGTTGGCGAGTCAGGCGAAAGGCAGTGAGCTAAAATACAGTTTGGCATGGCTGGTGCGCCAGCATACATGTGTGAGCAATGGTTGGATCAAGACGCGTCTGCGGATGGGGACGGCAACGAATTTTGCGAGTATGTTGTCTCGATTTGAAAAATCACGGCGTGGTGAATGGGGGTACACACAGCGAAAACGGCTGGAGATTATTAATTTATAGGACTGATTCCTTATGCCTGACCCCTTGTGTGATAGGACTTGTGTGACGTCTGGTCAAAGAGCTGCGCTTGATGGGCATAAACACCATCAGTGCGGCTAATGTTTACCTGGAGAGCAATTTTCTTTCCAAGCTTAACCAACGTTTCAACATTCCGCCCTCCAGCCCACATGATGCTCATCAGCCCGTTCCTGCTTCCACTAACTTGCAGGAGATCCTTTGCGTAGAGGAACCTCGCACCGTAGCAAGGGATTGGACGGTTCGTTGGGAAAACCGGTGTTTTCAGATACTCAAAGCAAATACGCCGCTCCCGCTACCCTCCAGAAAAATCACTGTGCGCCAACTGCGCACAGGAAATGTGCAATTGCTCCATAAAGGCCGCAAATTGCGCTGGCGCAAAGTCCACGCCGTCACCCCGTCATCAACCCCTCAGCGGCCACCAAGCCCCTCTACAAAGACCAGAGGGCATATAAAATCCAAACCGGCGCCAAACCATCCTTGGCGCAAACGTGCCTGCGCAGCCCCGCCTTCCCGCTTCCCTCCGACGAGCTGTAAAACCCATTCTCGGAAAGCGGGAAGGCGGGCTGCGCCCCAGATTCAGCAAGCTTAACAAATAAAAAAGGGGACATTTTAAACGAGTTAATCATGGGGACATTTTAAACGAGTCTTGACAAAATATAACTTTTTGGTTGTGATTTTTGGGGGGCAAGTTAATCTTTTTTCGATGGGACTGGTAGGTGCCATTTCTTTCAGATGCCCGACTACAGGTGGGCTGCGTAGTTACAAATTGCAATAAAAGGTAAAATGGAAGGAAGCATCTTTATGTCTTATCTAAATAACCAGATGGCGGTAAAACTGGCGCTAGGCTCAGCCATGCTTCTCGCGGTTATGGTTTGCCTGCCGTTCCCCGGCAACGGGGCTGTGCCGACAACGCGCCAGCAGACTATTTTGCCGCGGGCTCTGCCGCCGGATACGCCGCAGATTGCCCCATCCAACGTTCCCCTGTACGCGGTCTACGGCTACAGCGCGTGGGATCTGGGCGCCGGCACAAACGAAGGTCGGAAGTTCACTCTGATGCCGGACGGCTACACGGGTTCCGGCAATGCGGCGCGGCTGTTGTCGTTCTTCTCCATCAGCGACATCCATATAACCGACAAGGAATCTCCTGCTCAGGTACCTTACCTTGGCTGGAGCGCGGAATTTGGCGACCCTGGTCTGGGAGGTCTCAATCCCTCGGCATACTCGCCGATTATTTTCGACACCACGCACCACCTCGATACCGCCGTCAAAACCATCAACGCCCTGCACCGGGAGACCCCGTTCAGTTTCGGGATAGCCATTGGTGACATGTGCAACGCATCTCAATACAACGAGTTGCGCTGGTTTATGCAGGTCATGGACGGTGAGTGGATTGTGCCAAGTTCCGGTGCGCACCTTGGCGCCGATACCATTGACTACCAGATGCCCTACCAGGCCGCCGGACTTGATCCTGCCATTCCCTGGTATGCGGCCATCGGCAATCACGACCAGATGTGGATGGGCGTCGGCCTGCCGACCGACAAAGTCAAGCAGGCCCTGATAGGTTCCAACGTGCTCAATATTTCCGTCAACGGCCCCCTGATTCCCCCGGGCTCCGAGGGAACCGGCATGTATGTGGGTGTGGTGGATGGGTCCACCCCTTACGGCACCGTGACCAAATGGGGCCTGACAAACCTTTTTGATACGCCGCCAACCGTCGCCGCCGATCCAGACCGCCGCAGCCTCACGACAGACGTCTCCAATCCCACGAACTTCGTCAATGCTTTTTTCAACAGCACATCGTCCCCGCTGGGGCACGGCTTCAACCTGGCGCACACGGGCAGCCTGGCGGCCTGTTACGCATTCGAGCCGGTGGCGGACATGCCGATCAAGGTGATCGTGCTCGACAATACCTGCAAGTCGAACGAACTGGGGCAAACCGCGTTATTCTATGGTGCTGGCTGGATGGACGCCGCGCGCCATGCCTGGCTCACCAACGAGCTGCAAAAGGGGCAGGATGCTGATCAGCTCATGATGATTGCCTGCCATATCCCCATTCTTCCGCAGGCGAGCCTCACCGACACAAATAGGATCTCCATGTTTTACGATCCACAGGTCGAATCGAACCTGGTCGCCACGCTGCACAACTATCCCAATCTGCTCATGGTGATGGCCGGGCATCGTCATCTGGCCGTGGTGACGCCCTTCCCTTCACCGGACCCGGCCCATCCGGAATACGGCTTCTGGCAGGTTGAAACACCGTCGCTGCGGGACTTCCCCCGCCAGTTCCGCACCTGGGATATCCGCCGTAATCACGACAACAGCATCTCCATCCTGACAACCTGTGTGGATCCGCAAGTCGAGTCCAATTCGCCCGCCTGGAAGTCGGTCGGGTATGGCATTGCCGTCGAGCGGCTGTCGTCCCGATGAACGTCACCCCGTCGGCCATCGGTGTGCTTCCGATCCCGGGCGATTTTGACGGTGACGGTCAGGCCGACCCGGCCGTGTACGACCCGATCGCCGGCCGGTGGTTTATGCTGCTTTCCTCGCAGTCCTCGGCCCTGCAAACGCTGGCAATCGGCGATGCGACTTGCGTGCCGGTTTCTGGTGATTTTGACGCCGACCAGAAGTCGGATCCGGCATTGTATTCCGCGGCCGCCGGGCAGATGGCCGTCTGGCTTTCAGACTCCGGCTATGCCATGGCGAGCACGCCGCTGGGTGGCGCGGGCTGGCTGGCCGCCAGCGCGGATTATGATGGCGATGGCAAGACCGATCCGGGCGTGTACCATCCGGCCAGCGGCACATGGATGGTCCTGTTGTCCGCCTCGGCCTATGCGCCGGCCTCGGGGGTGACCATGGGGGGCGCGGGTTTTGTGCCGGTTCCCGGCGATTACGACGGGGATGGCAAGGCCGATCTCATGGTCTATCAGCCGGGCGCCGGATTCTGGCAGTGCACGTTTTCGGCCCAGGGCTATACCACCTCCCAGGGCGCAACCGGATTCGGCGGCCCGACCATGGCGGCGCTTGCCGGCGGGGACTATGACAATGACGGCAAGGCCGATCCGGCCGTGTGCGATCCGGCAGCCAGGATTTTTTCCGTCATGCTGTCCGGCTCGAATTACAGCGTGTCCAGCATGAATTGGTGAAGTGCAAACGGATACGGCCGTACCGTGGTTTTTGTGATAGCCTTGTTGGCAAAATGCGCGCAGAGCGCTCCTGTGATCGCCCCTTCGGCCATGCTCAGGGCTATGGCGGACAAGGAACCCGCTAAATGCGATGCAAACCCTTACCGGACTTTGTCCCTCTGTCCCTTTGTTACTTTGTCCCTTTGAATACGACTACATGAGCCGCCGCACCGACAAAACCGTATATTAATGGGCCAGCAACGACTGGCAGTTTGTGGAATCGAGAACATTTGTTTACGACTCCTGGAATCTGATTTCCGAACAAACAAACCAACGAACGGGGTCTAAAGGAACGGGGTCAAGCCTTCCACATTCCACAAACAGCTTGTTATGAAAATCTGAGGAGCGGGTGCCGCGCTGGGGGGGATGAAGCCGAGCGCGGTGGATATGGTTGTCCGGCGATGGGAATAACATGTGCGACAGGATGCCGGGGCACAGGATTTAACACGATGGTTGCAGAAAAAACTAGACGTTATGTGGAAAGTGGAAGGCTGACCACGAATTCTGTGGAACAAGTCTCTCGCGCGGTGATGTTTTACACCGTCCCGGAACCGCGCAGACGCAAGCCGTTGTTAAACGAGTATTAAGTCTTAATTAAGCGCCATTCGGGTCAGACCCATAGAATGATAATCGGGATCTGAACACGTCGTCGTCGGCTGAGTCCGGAATTTATAGGATTTAAGTTTTTTGATTGCGGGTTTTATTAAAAGAAACTTTGGAATGACATATCCGGTCGGTTATGGTAGAAATGGAGCACAGAATGGATATTGAATGATTTTATTGTCTGATCCTGGCAATCGGAAAAACTGGAACTTGCGCGAGGTGAGAGATGACTACACTTGAAATAAATAAAATGCCCACGAAAGACAAAATAATCTTAATGGAAGAAATATGGGATAGTTTGCTTCATGACGATGGTGAAATTGAATCACCTGCCTGGCATGAAGATATTCTAAGGGAACGGATGCTTAAAATCCAAGATGGTTCAGCCGAATACATTTCAATTGATGAACTGAAATTTAAAAAATGAATGTTGTGAATGTCACAGCGCTAAAGGAAGTCCAGGCAGACATTGATAATGGCGTGCAGTTTTACGATTTAAGCGAATTGGGGGTGGGCGTATATTTCCGCGATAGTGTTGTTGCCGATATCGAATCCTTACGTCTTTAAGCTGGAATACACGCAAAACACTTTGGCCTTTATCGTATGTTGGCAGCACGGTTTCCGTTTGCAATATATTATCTCATTAAAAATAATGCGGCGATAGTTGTTGCGGTGATTGATATGAGGCGATCACCACTTTGGATCAAGCGAAAATTAAAAGGGCGAAAAATAACCCATGCTCGCAAACATCCATAACGGCGCGGTGTACGGGGTGAATGCCTACCCCGTATTGGGGTCAGATAGCATGAAAGGCGGTTAGAGCTCCGTGAGATGTGGCATAATACCCATCAACCTAAGAAAACGTACTTCGGCAAAGGACATTCTTTGTGCGCATGCGGACAAAGACCCGCAACCGGATTAATCGCTTGCTTCAGCAGCTTTACAGCACAGTACCCGCGCGCCTATTTGAATTTGAAGGACTGACCCCCGAATAGGGTGTGTTTCAGGTCGAGGTAGAAGAGGTAGTCTTCCGGCTTGACGTTGGGCGGGCAGCGGTGATCGCAGAAGGGTATGTATCCGCCGCGGGCGACCAGCGGCGCCAGGGATTCCAGGTATTTGCGGATCGCTGCCGATCCCTTGCCCAGTTGAAGCTTGTCCACGCCGCCCATGATCCGCAGATCCCGCCCGTATTGTTCCAGCAGTTCCCCGGGGTGGGCGCAGCCGGCCACTTCAAAGGGGAACAGGCAATTTATTCCTCCTTCCAGGAAATAAGGCAGGATGGGACGCACGTCCCCGTCACAGTCCGTGTACCAGAGGTCGATCCCGAATTGACAAAGCTTATGATGGATGCGCTTGTAACGCGGCATGATCACGCCGCGAAAGAAATCCACGGATACGATCGGGCCGTTTTTGAAACAGATGTCCTCCCAGCCGGCGGCAAAATCAAAATCAAAATGCGGCAGCAGCTGGTCCAGCGAGTCCTCCACCAGGAGGCAGCGCGTCTCCACCATGTCTTCCACCATGTCGGGATAGTCGTAAATCGCGTAGGCCAGGCCTTCAAAGGTCAGCATGTTGCGGACACGTCCGATCATGGAGCCGCAATCGATACCCAGGGGATATTTGCGGTCACGCGGATGCTGCGTCTGCAGTCCTGGTATATCGGCGCGGCGCGCGGGATGCTTTCGATCAAACCGCTCGCGCTTGACTTTCAGCCAATCGTCGGGGGTGACAATAGATGATTGCATGTAGTGGGGAATGGATGAGTGGTCGGACTTGGGCACTTCGGCCAGCAGGCCGTCCCGGTTGCGCATGATCAGCGTTTCAGCGGTTTCGGAGATGACTTCTTCGGGGAAGGCGGGGTATATGCCGGTTTCCGTGCCGATGACGTGGATTTCATCGAAATTAAAGAATAAATCGGCCTCCCGGTTGTTGGTAATATGGTTTTCCGCAAACATCGGCCATTGCCGGAAATTCTCATCCCAATAACCGAATTCCATGTTGAAACACCGGTCCACTGGACGATAATGCATCTGGTTGACAAAGCGTTCACGATCCGTCATGACGCCTTCCCACCTGGCGCGGATGGGCTTGATGGTTGACATATGTTTCTCCTGGTTATCGACATGCCGCTTGTTCTGGAAAATTAACTGCCGTACTACGCCCGGTCAAGTTCCATTTGATTATATTTATGCTGATTTTATTTATGCTTGACGCCGGACAGGGGATACAGCTTACAATGCCGTCGAATATGCCTGTGCCATTGCCTGGGGAGCGAGCATGACTAATGCATTGCCGATTAAATTTTGGGAATTGCCGGAATTGACGGAGATCAACCGGCTACCGATGCGCGCCACGCTTTTTCCTTTTCAGACCAGGAGCCAGGCTCTGGCCGGCGATCCGGGGCGTTCGCCCTGGGTGCGCAGTCTGGATGGGCAATGGGACTTCCACTATTATTCCAGGCCGGATTCGGTCAAGCCCGGCGACTTGGCGGCGAAGGCGCGCGCGGATTGGGCGCCGATAGCCGTGCCGGGCAATTGGACGGTGCAGGGCTGGGATAAGCCGCATTATACCAACGTGGTCATGCCGTTTGAAAACGACCCGCCGCGGACACCGCTGGCTAATCCGACCGGGGTTTACCGCACATCCTTTGACCTGCCCGCCGGCTGGCGCGACCGGCGCGTTATCATTCATTTCGGCGGGGTGGAGAGTTGCTTTTGCGTGTATCTCAACGGACAATTCGTGGGCATGGGCAAGGACAGCCGCCTGCCTTCGGAGTTTGATTTAACCCGGTTTGTGCGGGTGGGCGCCAATACGTTGGCGGTGATGTGTGTGCGTTACAGCGACGGATCGTATTTGGAGGACCAGGATCATTGGTGGATGGCGGGAATTTATCGCGGGGTATATCTCTACAGCACCGCGCCTGTTTATATCCAGGATGCCTGTGTCAAAGCCTTGCCGGATGAGCAGTTCCGGGATGGCACCCTGTCGGTGTGGGCCAGGATTGGGTTCACCGCTGAGCCGGACCTGGATCTGCCGAAGACGGCTCCGCGCCGGTTTCATACGGTGGAGGCGCAGTTGTATGATGCGCGCCGCCGGCCGGTGTGGCCGCAGGCCTTGAAAATACGCATCAGTAATTCATATCGCCGCGATTATTATGAAGGCGCCGTGACGGGCCAGGTGCGGCGTCCGGCGCTGTGGTCGGCGGAATGCCCCAACCTCTACCGGGTGGTGCTCACCTTGAAGGATCAGCGGGGCCAAGTGCTGGAGCAGACTTCCTGTCGGACGGGATTCCGGCGGGTGGAAGTGCGGGATCGGCAATTTATTTTCAATGGCCGGCCGGTTTACATTAAGGGGGTCAACCGGCATGATCATGATCCCGATCACGGCAAGGCCGTACCGCGCGCGCGGATGTTGCGTGAAATTCAGTTGCTCAAGCAGTACAATTTCAATGCCGTGCGCACATCGCATTATCCCAATGACCCCCATTGGCTGGATTTGTGCGATGAGTACGGGATCATGGTTTTGGATGAGGCGAATATCGAGGCGCATGCCAATTACACCAAGCTTTGCCGCGATCCGCGCTGGCGGCGTCCGTTTGTCGAGCGGGTGAAGCGCATGGTGCTGCGCGACCGGAACCATCCTTGTATTTTCGGTTGGAGCCTGGGCAATGAATCGGGCTACGGGGAAAATCACGATGCCGCGGCCGCCTGGGTCAGGCAGGCCGTCATGGTAAGACGCCGGATGCCGATGACCGCCGGCCCTTCATTCTGTGCGAATATGCCCATGCCATGGGTAATTCCTGCGGCTGCCTCAAGGATTACTGGGATTTGATTTACTCACAGCCGGGCTTCCAGGGCGGATTCATCTGGGATTGGATCGAGCAGGGTCTGCGCCGGAAAGATCTGCAAACGGGACGGGATTATTGGGTTTACGGTGGCGACTTTGGTGACGAACCCAATGACGGGAATTTCTGTTGCAACGGCATGCTGATGCCGGACCTGACACCCAAGCCGCAACTGCATGAATTCAAGAAAATCGCGCAGCCGGTGCGCATTATCGCCGGGCGTCCGGATCGCAACGAAGTCAACATTTTTAACACGGATTTTTTCCGGCCTTTGGATTGGCTGGCCGGCGAGTGGCTGGTTGAGATTGACGGCCGGCCGGTACAGCGGGGCAAACTGCCTTTGCTGCGTTTGGGACCGCGGACCGGGCAAAACCTGCGGCTGCCTTTGCGTATTCCGCCCCTGGCCGCGGGGCAGGAAGCTTATCTGCGCGTCTTGTTCCGGACGCGCGCCCGGCAACCCTGGTGTGCCCGGGGACATGAAGTGGCGCGGGAGCAATTCAAGCTGCCGGTCAAAGGTAGCCATCCAGTGCCGCGCTGGCCCGCCGCCAGGGGCCGGGTGCAATTGACCGGCAGGCGGCTGTGTCTGGGGGATTCGGGCGTAGAGGTGATGTTGGATCGCAGGGCAGGCAAGCTGGCGGCAGTCTCGCGTGCGGGGCAGCCCCTGATTACCGCCGGGCCGGAATTCAACCTGTGGCGGGCGCCTTTGGATAATGACGGCGTGAAATGCCGTCCGCAACACAGGCAGATCCCCGGTCGGCCCTGGGGACGCTGGGTGCTGGCGGGATATGACCGCATGCGGCGCCGGGTGGACCGGGTGGAGTTGAAGTCCGTGGGCCGGGATTACCTTTTGCGCAGCGACATTTTTCATGCCTGCCGGCCCGGCGGCGGGTTCGATGTCCGGCATATTTACAGGTTCACGGCCGCCGGCCTTATTTTCTGTGAGCATGTTTTTAAATTTGCGCCGGGCATGGCGGATGTCCCGCGTCTGGGGGTTATGCTGACGGTGGCCGCCGGACTCGAACGCCTGGACTGGTTTGGGCGCGGACCATGGGAAAGTTATGCCGACCGCAAATACGCCGCCGAGTTCGGTCATTATCACGGTACGGTATCCGGCCAGTATTTTCCCTACATCATGCCCCAGGAAAACGGCAACAAGGAGGACGTTACCTGGTTCAGCCTGCGGGGCCGGCGCGGGGTGGGGCTGCAAATTCAGGCTGGTAAAAGTAAATTCGGGTTCAGCGCGCATCATTTTACGCCGGTTGATTTGACGGCGCTGACACATGCCTGCGAGGTGCGGTCACGTCCGGAAACAACCGTGTTGATAGATGCCCGGCAGCGCGGGCTGGGGACCGCCAGTTGCGGGCCGGATACGCTGGACAGCTACAAGATATTTCCCGGGCAGTACCGACTGAAATACGTCATCGTGCCTCTGGGCGGGCGCGCGCCCCAGCGCTGGCGTTTTGCCTGAGTGTCCGCCGGCTACTGCGGCGGCTCCCGATCGTAAGTCTTCAAGACATCGCGCAATACCCGGGCGCAGTAAGCACAGGCAGCGCCATCGCAGTTGCAGCGGGACGTATGTTCGAACCAGTCAGCGGGGAAAGCCTCGTTGGCGATGTAGCGCGGAGCCAGGGCGGGGGCGAAGCACGGCTCCATCAGGTTCATCAGGTTGCCGTGGAACTTTCCCGAGGTATAGGCCTCGAGCACCATGCGCGGATGGGTATGCTGGCGGGTGGCGAGTTTGACCAGATCCGCCAGATCTTCGTAATGCGGCAGATCTTCGGGGCGGATCCAGGTGCTTTGCAGAAACGCCACCAGCCGCGCCGGATCGCGGTAAAGCGTCCAGCACACATGCGGATTCCAGTCGGTGAGATTGCGGCGTGTGCTGATTTCCGCGTCATGCGCCACGGCATTGTCAATCCGGCCCGTTGCAGATATCGCCCAGATGGTCCACGATGGAGCAGACTTCATTCGCCAGCCGTTCGCTCAGAGCGTCGCCGCCGTAGCAGTTGGCGTTGAACAACAGGTCCAGCCGGACGCCCATTTCCCTGAGGTGTATCAGGTCTTCCTCGAGGATGGCCTGGGCCTGCCAGTCGCGCCGGCTGCTGCCGGCGCCGAGCGGCGCGCGCCCGGAGGGCGCGCCCACCCAGGGGAAGTAAACCTCATCCACCTGCGCCCGGTAATCCGCGACCATGGCCGGGAACGGTTCATGTTCGGGCTGCTGGTAGCCTATGGCGAATTTCATGACAATTAACCTGGAGCCGCGCCAAACCGGCGCATTATATAAATCTTAATCTGCCTCGACAACCTGATCCCGGAACACGCTGCCTTCGGCATAAACCGGCGGCTTGCTCCAATCCACGTTCCAGGTCTTGCGCCGCCTGAACTTTTGATGGAACCGGTTTTGCAACACGCCCCGACTCTCCATACTGATCATGCAGGCCCTTGTGCAACCACGAGCGCCGCAGACGGCCTGGCCGGTATTGTAAAGATTGCGTGGTTTCTTGTAGAAGGGACTCCAGTCACCCGGCACGGAATTGCCCCGGCCGTAGCGCTGCTCCTCCGGCAGGGGTTCCGGAACGGTCTGGGCGCCCACGAAAGCTGTGCTGCAAGCATCCATTTTCAGGTCAATCCACTCAACCTGTTTGCCGCCCAGATTGACGGAAACCCGCTTGTCCGTGTCGAAACATTTCCCCGGGCAGGCCTTAACGCAGGCCATACATTGGTTGCACAACTGTGGTCCGTCATAAAGCGGGTCCGGCTCCAGTTCCAAGTCGGTCAGGATGATGCCGACCCGGTTGCGCGGGCCGAATTGCGGGGAGAGAAACATTTTGCTAAGACCGATTTCACCCAGACCGCAGAGGAAGGCGGCGATCCGCAGTTGGATCATGATATCCGGCGCCGCGCGGCCGGGCGCCACCGGGCGGCTGTAATTCTTTTTCAGATAGCCTTCGTTGTCGATACCGCGCCAGTCGCTTTGATGTCCCATAGGAACGGCTTCATGACCCTGGTCTTCGATGAATTTGCTTAAGTTGATCACCGTCATCGGCATGTAAAGATAGGTGATGCCGCCGTAACCCATGGACGAATAGTTGCTGAAATAGGTGCCTTCCTCAATGCCGCGCAGACTGCCGCGATTCACCCGGAAAACCATGCCGATGATCGAGCGGCACTCGGGCATGATTTGCAAAGGATCCATCTGGATTGGCGCGCCCTTCCAGCGTTCGATGTTGCCGATTCCCACCGAGTCGGCGCCGAACGCCAACGCCTGTTTCTTGACGATCTCAGCCGCAGTGCGCGGATCACCGCATAAATCATTGCGTGTAAAGTCTCTACTCATGATGGCCATGATATGCTCCTCCTGTTTATGATTGCTGCCGGATATCTTCCACCGCTGCCGCCAAATCTTCCGCCAATTTGTCCGTTTTGCCCGTCTTGCCGGGCAGGCTGATGCCCAGCACGTAATTATCGCCGATCGGGGCGGCCAGTCGCCATTGTGTTGCACTGGTTATGATGGCCAGGCCGCTTTGCCTGGTGGCTTCAAGCGCCTTTTCAAAGTCCGCCCGGGAATTCCAACAGCGCGCGCTTTCGTCAAATCCGCCGGTGGCGGCCATGTTTTCCCGATAATTGGCATTAAATGCTTGCAGGCAGAGCCCCGAAGCCGAACTGAAGGGCTGGAACGTCTGCATGGGCGGCTGGCGCAGCAGACCCGGGAAATCCGGCGCCATCCGTATACGACAACAGATTTCGGAACCGATCAGTTCGGAAAAAGTCAACACGGCATTCTGGTAAGAGGCATACAGGTGTTGCATGGCGGCCGCCGCGCGCCGGAAAACCCGGCGTTGAAAGCGGCGCTGGGCTATTTCATCCAGCATAGGTCCGAGTTGATACCGTCCGGCGTTATCCCGTGCCAGGTAGCCCCGGGCCTGTAAAGTGCGCGCCAGGTTGTACACCGTGGTTTTTTTCAAGGCCAGTTGATCGGCCAGCTCCGCCAGCCTGATGCCGTCCTCCGAGAGCCCGATTTTTTCCAGGACATCCAGTGCCCGCTGCAGTGATTGTACCAGCTCTGATTTAGCCATATTAAATCCGTATTGATGAATATTTGTTCATCTAAAGCGATAATATGCCGGTTTAGTGTGAAGATGTCAATATTTTTCTGCCTTCTCCGCGGAATGTGTGGACAAGATACAGCCTGCCGGATCGCTAAATGCCGTGTTTTCTTAGAGTTATTGGCGGCATTTCGCCGATATGATAGTCGCGGATATCTCGTAACGAAATGTTTGATGCTTCGGAGCCGGTTTTGCCCAGATTCAGTCACTTGAAAGCCGAATCAGACCCTCCGTAAGGCCCGCTACATCCTCCTGCCAAGGCTGAAGAACGGCATGATATCCATGTAACTTGTTGTTTGTTAGATTTTTGTGCTGCAACAAGTCTATTATCAATATATTATCAATCACTATCAAATTGATAATAATATTTACTTTGTGGCTTGACGTAACTATCAAATTAACATATTTTGATACTAAATTAATAATAGAGGATAAGCCATGAAAACACCACAAATTCCACCTGATTTCGGCGCTCTTCTGAAGCAAACACTCAAAACCAATCGAATTGAACAGGTGCTGCGTCTGGCTGATCTCATGCAACCGGAGGACAGTTACCTGCACTGGGACGAATTACGCAGGCGACCCGCAAGAAAGGGGTTTTCTCATGAAGAGTGGTGGCTCGCTCTTAAATTGAAGCGTAGGGCGGCCTATAAGCAGGTCCCGTTGCTGGACAAAGACGGGACACCCTTCAGCTACTTTACGACCGATGTTGTGCAAGAATTGCTTCACGGGATTGATTCGGGGGCGGGAGGATTCATCGGGATTCCTGAGCCTGTCACAAACGCGCAAACGCGAGATAGATACGTGATTAGCTCGCTGATTGAGGAAGCTATTACGTCCAGCCAACTTGAAGGCGCGGCGGCAACACGTGAAGTAGCAAAAGAGATGATTAAGTCAGGCAGGAGACCTCAAGACAACAGTGAACAGATGATCCTGAACAACTTCATAACAATGCGACACATCATTGACATGAAGGATGAGCCGCTCACGCCTGATCTGATCTTCCAGATTAATCGCTTGGTAACAGAGAATACGTTGGACAAGCCCGAAGCATCGGGACGTCTTCGCAACAGTGACGAATTGGTTAAGGTTGTGGACAAACTAGAAGGCACGATTTTCCACGATCCACCGTCGGCGGCTGAGCTTGACGCCCGGATGCAGCAGATGTGCGATTTCGCCAACGGCAAGACACCGAAGACGTTCATGCATCCTGCTGTGAGAGCTATAATTCTCCATTTTTGGATGGGCTTTGATCATCCGTTCTACGACGGAAATGGACGGACAGCGCGTGCTCTTTTCTACTGGGCTATGCTGAGGAGTGGATACTGGCTTTTTCAGTATATTTCCATATCCAGTATCCTTGTCAAAGCACCGGCGAAGTACGGAAAGAGCTTTTTGTACTCGGAAACTGACGATAACGACCTGAACTACTTCATCATATACCAGACTCAAGTGGTCAACCGGGCCATTAAGGAACTGCACGCCTACATTGACCGGAAAAGGGAAGAGGTCAAAGATGTCGAGGCAAAACTGCGCTTCACAAGGGAGCTGAATCACCGACAACAGGCCTTAATCATGCACGCGCTCAGACATCCGCTCCACGAGTACACGGTGGAAAGCCACAGAACAAGCCATGGCTCAGCATACGGCACCGCGCGGTCCGACCTGCTGGATCTCTATGAGAAAGGGCTCCTGACACAGAAGACACGAGGTAGGACTATGGTCTTTTCCGCGATCGCCGATCTGGGGGGCAAGTTGAAAGAGCTATCGGCGAGGACGAATCCATGAGCGTCGAGTATTCAGAAGACAGTCTCGTCCAGAAAACAACAGCCGACTATTTCAGCGAATCGCTGAAATGGGGAACCGTCTATGCTTACTGCATCTGAGCGACTACAAGGATACGATCCCGCATATCTTTGACCACAATGCGATCATCGTCCTGAGCAACGGCGCGGCAGCGAAGATTGGCTCGATCTCCAGCAAAAAATTGGACAGTTTCAGGAATCACTTTTTGAGCAAATCAATCTTCAGACAGATATCTGATTGACACGGAACACAACTCAATTTAACTTGACCGGATGAAAAACAAACCAAATATTCTTTTTGTCTTTTCGGATCAGCAGCATTGGGAAGCGGTGGGATTCAATGACGGCTCGTTCGATACGCCCAACTTGAATCGCCTGGCCGCCGAGGGCACGGTATTCAGCAATGCGTTTTGCACCACGCCCCAATGTTCCCCCAGTCGGTCGTCCATGTTGACAGGAATGTATCCTGCCAAGACCGGGGTGATCGGTAATGTGGGGCAGGCCGGCGGCTCCCCCTTGAAGCAGCCGACGGTCGGCAAGATGCTGCAGCAGGCCGGTTACCGCACGGCGTATTTCGGCAAGTGGCACCTGGGCAAGAATGAGGTCGGCACCGCGGGATGGGATGAGGATTTCGGGGTTGTGCAGAAGGAACAGCACGATGACGAGGAGGCCACGCGTTTGGCGCTGGACTTCATGCAGCGGGCCGCGGCCCGGCCCGATGAGCCGTTTGCCCTGTTCCTGTCATATAACGATCCGCACGATATATACCATTACGGACGTGAAGCCAAACTGCAGACCCCGCCGGCGCCCAGAAGCGCGCCGGCGCCCCTGCCGCCTTCCTGGCAGGGCCATGATTTCGAAAGCGTGCCCGGCGTCCAACACCAGTTCATGCTGGAGGATCAGGGTAAAATCATGGCGGGCGCCGAGTCGCCGGCCTGGGAACGCTACCGCGAGCTTTACCGCGAGAAAGTGAAGTTGTATGACAACCACGTTGGGCGCGTGTTGGGCGCCCTGGAGGCGCACGGCCTGCTGGAGCGGACCATGATAATTGCAACTTCTGACCACGGTGACATGGACGCGCAGCACCGGCTGATTTTCAAGGGGCCCTTCATGTATGAGCACATGATGCGCGTGCCGTTGATTATCCGGCGCCCGGGTGTCCCCGCCGGGCGCACGGTGGATTATCTCACGCCGAATGTGGATCTGGTGCCGACCATGGCCGATTGGGCCGGGTTTGATCCGGGGGCGACGGACGGGGTGTCGCTCGATCTGTTGCTGACCGGGGTCGGCCGGCCGCCGGAGCGTGATTTCGTGATCGGGCAATATTATTCCAAACAGCGCTGGATCAATCCGATCCGCATGATCCGGACCGATCGCCTAAAGTACAATCTTTACCGGGTGCATGGCGAGGAACTTTATGATCTGCAAAACGACCCGCATGAACTGAAAAACCTGGCGGACGATCCGGATTATGCGGAACGGAAGGACGAGCTGGCGGCCAGGCTGGAAGGCTGGCTGCGGGAAAACGGCGATGATTTTCACGAACTGCAGCCCACCACGCGCGACGGGCAGCCGCTGAATGTCGGCAACTGAGGCTGGCATTGCCCCTTTTTGAGTTGTGCATTAACGGGAAAACATGGAAGACCATACAGCACCGGCCGCGGCGCCTTCCCTGGGCCGCGGCAAAACTATCGTTTTTGTCCTGATACTGCTGGTATTATGCGCGGGGTTGTGCGAGTGGATGGCTCGGCTGCTCATTCCCGAATCATTGAACATCGGGCGGCGCATTCTGCTGGGCCGGGAAGATACGCAATTGGTCCGCATGCAAAATACCGGCGGCAACGATGCCCAGGGCTATACCCTGCCTTACTATCATCCTGACCACAGCAACTGGCGTCAGCCCATGGTTAATCTGCCGGTCCTCCCGCGCCGCTGGCGCTGGCTGGCCCATTCGCGGCTGATGGCGATACTGATGCTGAATGTGTTTTACAGTCAACAGTTGATTTCCGCCGGAAACTGGGTGGATCATTGCCACCTTAACGTGGAGGGCGAGCGTCAGAAGGCGGCTCATATTCTTGAGCATGTGTTGGCCGCGCTTGACGGATGACGCACGCTCTGACGAACAGTCTTGATCAGCCTGATGGTAAATTGTAATATGTTTCAAATATGGTAAATCATGTTCAGTGCCGTGCCGGGCTTTGATCGGGTATTTTGTAAGGAAGGCCGCGCGCGGCGGACTGGGTAACAGGGGGTAATGACATGCGGTTAATGATAATTTTACTGGTGGGCCTCTGTGGCGGCATGCTGGGCGGTGGATGCCGAACCATGCCCGCGGAGGATGTCCCGACGGCCCTGCGCGTGGGCGTTACCCCGGATTATCCCCCGCTGGTCTTCAAACAGCAGAAGCGCTTGACCGGCGCGGAAGTTGAATTGGCGCGGGCCCTGGCGCGCAAGCTGGATCGGCCGGCGCAGTTTATTGAGTTGCGCTGGGACGACCAGATCAATGCCCTGTTAACCGGCAAAATCGACATTATCATGTCCGGCATGACGATCACCGATACGCGCCGGGTGCGTATCGAGTTCACCGAACCCTGGCTGCAATTGGGACTGATGGCGCTGGTGCGCAGTCGCGATACGGCCAAGTATCCGGGGGCTATAGTGTTGATGGCGGGCGATGCCGGGGTCGGTGTGCAGAAGGATTCAACGGCCGCGGTTTTTGTCAACAGAAACTATCGCGGTATTAACAGCATCACCTACCTTGATCCGCTGGATGCGCCCTACTATCTGACCAGCCGCAAAATCGATGCGTTTATCCATGACGGGCCCGCCCTGATCTGGATGGCCTCTGAAAATGAAGCCGAACTGGCCGTGTTGCCTTATCTGATGACCGCGGACATGATTGCCTGGGGCGTGCGCAAGGATGATGACGAGTTGTTGCGTGAGGTTAATGCCGTGCTGGCGGGCTGGCGGCAGGACGGCACGATTGACCGGGTGGTTGAGAAGTGGCTGCCGCTGCCGAGGGGATTGGTCAAGACACCTTGAAGCCGCTCCTGTCCAGTCTGTTTTCCCGGTGCCTGCGCTTTTCCCGCTGGCTGGCAATTAATTTGTCGGTTTGTCTGTTGC
>JAIVGW010000195.1 GCA_020201415.1 Lentisphaerota bacterium | reverse complement strand
CCTGTAGTGCAGGCACGTCAAACCCGGCGGCTTCCGGACGGGCCCGCCAGCAGTTCCATGGTCCGGCACAGGGCTACAAAGCGGTTGGAGCCTCTGGAACGCGAATAGAGGTTGACAAAGGCAGCCGTCTCGCGGACCAGGGGCGCCAATGGGTCCAGATGCCAGTGCTTGATAATCAGCGGATGGATGCATTGGCGCTGCTTGATCTCCATGGTTGGAAACACGCAACCGTCCGAATCAATCCCCACCAGGCAGTCCTGCATCCGTAAGTCGTTGAAAACATCAGGCATTGTCTGGAACTCCACAGCAAGCCAAAACCGATTCAACGACAAACAAGGGACAGCCGCGCCTGTGAAAAAACCGCGGACGCCGCCGATAATCGGCGACGTCCGCCAAACACCGCGGTGACCAGCCTGATATCAGGCCAGCCATTCAGTATGGAAGAACTCGCCGCGCTTACGGTCCACGCGTTCGTAAGTATGCGCACCGAAGTAATCGCGCTGCGCCTGCAACAGGTTGGCCGGGAGGCGGGCGCTGCGATAGCTGTCATAATAAGCCAGAGCGGAACTGAAGGCCGGCATAGGAATGCCCAGGCGCGAGGCCTCCACCACCACATCACGCAGACTCTGCTGGTTTTTCTTAAGGATACCCTTGAAGTATGGATCCAGCATAAGGTTAGCCAGATTGGGCTTGCGCACAAAAGCCTGCTTGATCTTACCCAGGAAACGCGCGCGAATAATGCAGCCGCCGCGCCACATCAAAGCAATGTCGCCGAATTTGAGTTTCCACTTGTGCTCCGTGGCCGCCGCCGCCATCAGGGCGTAGCCCTGGGCGTAGGAACAGATCTTTGCGGTATACAAAGCATCGCGCAGGGACTTGATTAGTTTATTGCGGTCGCCCTTGTATTTGACGCGTGGGCCGGCAAGTTGCTTGGAAGCCGCGATGCGTTCCTCCTTGATGGCGGAAATGCAACGCGCAAAAACTGCTTCCGCGATGGTCGGCGCAGGTATGCCAAGATCCAGAGCCGCGGCGCTGGTCCATTTGCCGGTACCCTTCTGCCCGGCCGTATCCAGAATAACGTCCACCAGCGGCTTGCGGGTGATCGGATCCTTCTTGGCCAGAATGTTCATGGTGATTTCAATCAGATAGGAATCAAGCTCGCCTTTGTTCCATTGCTTGAAGACCTTGTGCATCTCATCGGCGCTCATGCCGATGTGCTGCATGATATTGTAGGTCTCGCAGATCAACTGCATGTCGCCATACTCGATGCCGTTGTGCACCATTTTGACGAAATGGCCGGCGCCGTCGTTGCCGACCCATTCACAACAGGGTACGCCGCCTTCCACCTTGGCGCTGATTTTCTGAAAGATGCGCTTCACGGCCGGCCAGGCTTTAGGCGAACCGCCGGGCATGATACTCGGCCCCTTGAGCGCGCCCTCTTCACCGCCGGAAACACCGGTGCCAATGAACAACAGCCCCTTGCTTTCCAGGTACTTGGTGCGGCGGATGGTGTCAGGGAAGTGTGAATTTCCGCCGTCAATTATGATGTCACCCTTGCTCAACAGCGGCAGCAACTGCTCGATGAAATCATCCACCGCCGCTCCTGCCTTGACCATCAGCATTACACGACGGGGCGAATCCAGCTGCTTCACCAGCTCCTTCAGGGAATGCGTACCGATTATGTTCTTCCCCTTGGCGCCGCCATTTATGAAATCATATAACAGCCAACCCGATTAAACCGATGTCCGCTTTCTTCTGCTTCTTCACTAGTCTGCCTCCCTGTGGGATGTTGATAAAAGGCATTGGGCCAACGTCGAGTCGCGACGCCGAAACAAACCGACTTAGCAATGGTAATCAAGAATCAGGGGTTGTCAAACCTATTTTGGCACTATTTGCAGCAGTGGTCAGGGCTGCGTCATTCTCGGGCAAGACGGCTCGGTCGGAGACCTCGCCCTATCATTTCATAAGCATTTACCGTGGGTAGGCGCAAAAAATCATCCTTATTCAACCACCAGCGTCACGCGTGACAGCATATGCCGGCCCGGCGTCAGGTGCAGCACGACGTCCATCGGGTAATCCACCACGAACCAGATGTTGTAGATTCCCGTGCCCAGCGCCTGCCCCTGCGCCACCTTAACCGGCGGCAGTTCCATCAGGGGCCCCTGATAAACCGGCCGGATATTCTCCAGCAGGCCATTAAGCCTTACGCCCCCTCTGACAAAAATGCAATCGAAAAACATTTCCTATCAGATAACTTCTCGATAAAAAAGGCCACGGATGCCTTTTGAGACATCCGCGGCCTTTATAACTGCTGGGCAGACTTGATCAGAAGTAGCTGTTCATTCCGACGCGCATGCCGTAATCGTACCTGTTCAGCTCATCCTTGTTGGTGAAGATTTCCTTATCGGACCTGGTGTAGTACCCGTAGATCGCGACGGCGATATTGTTGGAGATAAAGGTCTTCACTCCTGCCTGACCTTCGCCAAACCAACCGGTGTCCGATTCGGAACGACCGGCGGCTTTAAGCTTCATGAACTGGGCGCCACCGGCCAGACCGACGAACGGCACCAGGGCCGCGCCCACATCCAGATGATACTGGGCAAACAGGCTGCCGCCCCAGGTGCGGGCATCGGCATCGTTGCCGAAATCATTATAGCCGCCATTGCCGCTCACACCAAGAATCAGGCCGTCAGCCACAAACTGACCAAAGCTTACAAAGCCTGCCACCGAATCACGATTCCATTGTCCGGCAACACCCAGCTCACGCGTGCCTTGTTCCAACATGGCGCCAAAGGACGAAGAAGCCACGAATCCGACAGCCGCAACCATAGCAATAATTTTTTTCATTTGCTTTCCCCCACTTCTTTTCGGTCAAGTTTTTTTCAACACGTCCCGACCTGATGCCGGGAACGCGCTCCCGGATTTCACCGGGATCGACTGCAATCAAGTTTGCTGTCGAGCGCCACCCCCTTTCACAAGATATGATTGAAGCCTAACGATAAATTAACTTAATTTTTAATATATTTGCAATCTCGCCGGACGATGTCAACCCAAAAATTATTCCTCTTCAGCAAATTTTGCCTTAATTGCTATATGCGCAAAAAAATAAAGGTTGATAAAAGAAACATAAAGGTTACTATGCATCCATGACCATTGAGATCAGGGAATATGTTGAGAAC
>JAIVGW010000452.1 GCA_020201415.1 Lentisphaerota bacterium | reverse complement strand
ATGTTGGATGGATGGAATGCCGCGCGCCTGCCGGGGCCGGATTATCTGAGCGCCCTGCGGGAGCAGGTGCCGGAGCAGGTGCAGTTGACCCGCCTGACCCTGCAACAGAGTCTGGATCGTCCGAAGCCGGCTGTGCCGACCAGGCGCCGCGGCCGTGGACCGCCTCCTCCTCCGTCTCCGACTTATTCGCGGTGGATCGGCAATGTTTACCTGGGCGGGACCGCCGTGGGATCCAATGCGGATGCCAATGTACGCCGCATGGACAACGCCTTCAAGACGTTGCCGTTTTTCAAGGATCTTTTCGCGCGGGTTGAAGTAAAACGTTTTACCGCCGACCAGGAAAGCCTGGCCGATGATGTGCGGGTTTTTGATATAGAATGCGGTTTTCAACCGCGGCCCATCCGCAGCGGCAGCTGACTGTAATTGACGGTAAACCATGGCGCAGACAAAAAAAACCAGGATGCAGATGTTGATTGCGGGCATCGCGTTAGGCGCGGGTCTGTTGTTCGTTCTGGTGAATTTCCTGTTGTTGCCCGCCATCAAAGGATTGAAACACGACAAAAGCACTCTGCGTAAAATCAATGACGATCTGGAAATTGCCCGTGGCGTGGTGCGGATGCGCTCGGAAGTTCTTGCGCAGCTGGAAAATGAAAGGGACCGCCTCTTGGCGCTTATGCCTTATGTGCCGCTGCCGGTGCTGGGTAATTATCTTCTGGGCATGAGTGAGCGGGTGCGCGAATGGGGCCGTTTGGCGGACTTGAATATTACCGAGATAACCAACAACGACGTGTTGTCGCTGGCCGATGGCGATGCCTTGTTCAACATACACCGTGTGCGGGTGACGGCTTTCGGCGAATATCAGAACCTGATTGATTTTCTGGAGATTATGGATGAGCATAACCCTTTTGTGGTGGTCTCTTCCCTGAACATTACCGCCCGCCCCGGCAGTCCGGAGAAACACGAAATCCGCCTGCTGCTGGGATGGCTGGTGTGGGTGCAGCCCGATCAGCTGCCTGAATATGTTTTCAAGGCTGAGCTTGAGGAGTAATCCGACATGAAAATCGCCTATCCATGCCTGATGACGCTGTTTTTTTGCGGCCTCTTGCTGGCCGAAACGCCGGAACCGCCGCGCGATCCCTTCTGGCCTGTCGGCTACCGTCCGGCGCGTCTGGACGAGAAACCCGACGATGCCGCGAAGCAGGATTCTGAAAAACAAGTCAGTGACGAACAGTTGGAGCAGGCCCTGGCCCGTTTGAATGTCTCAGGCATAATTCGCCGCGGCGACCGTTATTTCGCTACAGTTAATGGGCAGATGGTGCGTGCTGGTGAAATAGTTTCGGTGACTAGTGGAGGCCGGATGTTTTTTTTCCGGGTGCGGTCGATTGATATGCGCAAAGTTCAATTTGAATATTTGGATTGATCCGGCCATGTTCGGTTTTTACTTGCTTAATTAATGGTAAATCCCTAATAAAGGCGTTGCGGGTACACATCCAAACTGTGCTTTGGGTTGGCAGAGTATGATCTTTTGGAAGTTGTTTTTGCCGCGCGCGGCGGCGAAGGACCTTATTCCTGGAGCGTCACGGCGCCCGCCAATGGTTCGGTGCATGTCGAGGGCTGGAGTCAATGCCGGTACCGCTGTCTGCAGCCGGGCAACAACACACTGCGGGTTGAGGATCAGCAGGGACATTTTGCCACGGCCCGGATCACCCCTTTGCAGGACGCCATGTCTGTTCAGCCGTCTTCCGTAACGCTGAACAATACCCTCGATGCCTCATTTGTCGTCAGCGGAGGTTCGCCGCCTTATGTTTGGACCACCGCCAATCCAGCCTTGGGTGCGGTTTCCTTCAATTCCGCCACCAGTTATCAGGCAAGTTATCGCGCCGTGTCGGGGGCCAGCGGCGTCAATGTGGTCACGGTGAGCGATGCCGAAGGCCGTACGGCCACCGCCACTGTAACCCAAAATTAAACACGATAGGAGCATACCATGCGTAAACCCACATGGTTTTTGGGCGTGATTTTGACGGCCGGTCTGTTGCTCGGCCCCTGTCTCCGGGCCCAGGAACAACCTGCGTTGGAGGACGCCCCGCCGCCTGTTCTGCCGGAACAGATTGTTGATATGCTTGCTGAAGATGCGGCTGTCGATGAAAGTGTGCCGGAGCCGGTTGGCCAGAATCTGCCGTTGGCGGATTTGACGGATTTTGTGTCTGAGCAGCCCGTCGCCCCCGTCGTGCCGATGCAGGTGGCCCCGCCGCGTGAGCTTTATGAGCTTCCGTTTGCTGATCCCATGGCAAACGGTGCGTTGGCGCCCCCAGTCGACAACTTGGTTTCAATTTCACTTGAATCGGTTCCGGTGCCGGACGTTGTCAACATGTTCTCACGGATTTCCGGCGCCAATATTATCGTGGCGGGGACTTTCACCAACCTGTTTATTACCGCCAACCTGCGCAATGTGGAATGGAAATCGGCCTTGAGCCTGGCGCTGGGTTCGGTTAATCTTTCGATGATTGAGGATCCCTCCGGGATAATTATGGTGGTCGATTCCACCATGTACCAGGAAAAGCTGAAACAGATCGAGGAAACCAAGCCGCTGGTTACCCGCAGCTTTAGCGTGCGCTACATGAATGCCGTGGATCTGGCCGAACAGATCAAGCTTTTGAAAATTTTATCGCCGCGCGGCACGATCATCACCAGCCAGAGCAAGCAACAGCATGGCGCCAGTCTGAAATCCTCCGCGCTCACCACCACCGCCATTCAGAATCCCAGCATCGTCACCGAACTGATAGTGTCCGATATCAAGGAATATGTCGATCGCGTCGGCCAGTTGATCGAACGGCTGGATCGGCGGGAGAAACAGGTTTTCATCGAGGCCCGCATCGTGGATGTAGTTACCGGGGACAGTCAGAAGC
>JAIVGW010000015.1 GCA_020201415.1 Lentisphaerota bacterium | reverse complement strand
CTCCAGGGGATCGCCGACCGTGCAGCCGATCAGATCATGCCGCCGGGCGGCCACGCGCAAAGCCCGCTCGTAATCACCCGCCATAAAGTCGGAAATCAGGAACACCACGGCCCGCCGCTTCTGCACCCGGCTCAGGAATTCCAGGGCCGCGGCCAGATCGGTGGGGCGACGGGTTTCCTCGGCCGCGAGCACCTCGCGCACCAGGCGCATCGCCGCCGTGCGTCCTTTACGGGGCGGCACGTAACGCTCAATACGGTCGCTGAACAGTACCAGCCCCACCTTGTCCTGGTTCTTGATCGCCGAGAGCGCCAGCAGACCGGTCAGCTCCGCCGCCACCTCGGCCTTGGAGCGGCGCCGCGAGCCGAAACACATCGATCCGGAAATATCCACCAGGAATATGATGGTCAGTTCACGCTCTTCGCAGAACCGTTTGACGAAGGGATGGCCCATCCGCGCGGTAACATTCCAATCGATGTCCCGCACGTCATCGCCCGGCACATATTCGCGCACCTCATCGAATTCCATGCCACGGCCCTTGAACACGGAATGGTAGGCGCCGGAGACATACTCATCCACCAGGCGCTTGGTATGGATCCGGATGCGCCCCACCTGCTTCATCAGTTCTCTGGCTTCAACCGCCATATCCCACCACCCTTTCCGATTACGGCACGGGCAATTCGTTCAAGAGGAGCGTGATCAGGTCGTCGCTGGTAACCTCCTCCGCCTCGGCTTCATAGGTCAGGATCACCCGATGGCGCAACACGTCGTGCGCCACTTCCTTGACATCCTGCGGCGTGGCATAGCCGCGCCCCTGCAGCATGGCATTGGCCCGCGCCGCCAGATTAAGGAAGAGCGTGGCCCGGGGCGAAGCGCCGTATTCCACCTGATGGTCAAGCGCCAGATTGAAGGCCGAAGGCTTGCGGGTGGCGCCCACCAGATCCAGAATGTAGTCACCCACCTTGTCGTCACAATACACCTGGTCGAGCAGATTATGTATGGACTCCAGTTGGGCGGCATCCAGCACCGGCTCCACCAACGGAGTATGCCGTTTGGTAAAGCGCTGCATGATACGCCGCTCATCTTCCCGACCGGGATATCCCACCCGGCACTTGAGCATAAACCGGTCGATCTGGGCCTCCGGCAACGGGTAGGTGCCTTCCTGTTCGATGGGATTCTGAGTGGCCATCACCAGGAAGGGCTGCGGCAGGGGATAAGTGGTGGCGCCCAGCGTCACCTGTCGCTCCTGCATGGCCTCCAGCAGCGCCGACTGCACCTTGGCCGGTGCGCGGTTGATTTCGTCGGCCAGCAGCAGATTGGTGAAGATCGGCCCTTTTTTCACTGAAAACTGGCCGCTGCGCGGATCGTAAATCATCGTGCCGATCAAGTCGGCGGGCAACAGGTCGGGAGTGAAACTGATGCGTTTAAATTGCAGGCCCAGGGCCTGCGACATGGTCTTGACCGCCGTGGTCTTGGCCAGTCCGGGCACGCCTTCCAGCAGAATGTGCCCATCGCTTATCAGGGCCATCAACATACGGTCCACCAGTCTTTCCTGGCCGACCATGACCTTCATGACTTCCTGCCGCAGGCGGTCGAACAGCGCCGTCTGCTCTCGAATACCATCAGTTACCCTGGTTATTGCATCATGTTCCATAACTCCTCCATGCGGACAGCCCGCCTCCATGTTTATACCTCATCTTCATCGATCGTCTCATCGTCACCAGCGCCGGCCGGTGGCGCATCCTTGATCAGTTCCGCGCGTGTACGCAGCAACGGCTCAAGGCGATGCGATCCCAGGATATAAATCCAAGGACTGAGCCGCGCATGCAATTCAGCCGCTTGCTTGCGGCGCTCATCCGCCGAAGCTTCCGAATCATCAGATTCATCCCCGGCCATATCTTTGTATTCCACATCCACGGCCACATAACGATCGGCGCCGTTATCCACCTGGGCGCCGATTTTCATGATATAGCAAAGACCGTCCCCGACCTGCGCCTTCAATACAATCGGATCATCCAAACCGGTCGTCGCGGGCGGCAGGGCTGGGTCGGCAACATCCCTGAAGCTCAGGTAGTTCAAGCCCCCGAAAAGGCTGCTCAGCCGGGCATCATCCGGCAAGCCCTCTTCCGGCGTCAGATCCTTCAGGATCAATTTATTGGAATCCGGGGCGCGGGACACGACAATTTCCTCGCGCTCCGGGCCGGACACACTGATCTCGCGCAGACTGGCGGCCGCGGCCGTGACGAATGTTTCATCCAGCCAGCCCTCTGCCGTCTCGATCATGCGATCCAGAGTCTGGCCCACAATAATGACCGTGCCGTCCGGCAGGCGCAGGTAATGTCCCGCGGGATAGCCGCCGCCCATCATGGCCTGCCGGTCGCCCTGCGGGCGCACGATGAAATGACGTCCGATCAGCACGTTCGCCAGCGCGCGGTCCGATCCGTCCCGCAATTCCAGCCTGGAGGCCTGCTGATCAACAGGATTTTCCGGGCCGGGCTCCAGCAATTGCAGCTCACCCAGCCGCTGATCGCCGCCGGGCACAACCTGACCGACCTTGAGGTCGCGCAGACCCCTGATCGTATACGCGACCTTCTCGAATTTTGCGGGATAATCGTACCGGCCGGCCACCACCCAGGTCTCGCCGGCACGGCGCACCACCAGATTGGTATGCGGCGTTTCGATCACAATTGCCGCCACCTCGTTGACCGGCAGGTCGTCAAACAGGGCCCGGCCGACCTGTTCGGGCATGTTACCCCGGCGGGTCTTAAGCACGCCCCGGTAGGCACAGGTCCCCGTTAATATCATCGCCAGCAGCAGGAATAGCAGATTGCGCGTCTTCATATCAGTAGTCATCCTCCTTGAGCATCATTGTTGATTCATGCAATCCAGTTCAAGCATCCGCCGCGGCGCGCGCGGCACGCACCTGGCGCCGCCAGGCAAAGACAATCCCGGCCAGCCCGACCAGAACCGGCATCAACAGGATATTAATCAGTTTAACCTTGAACCCCAGCCGCTCGATTCCCTCACGCAAATTGCGGCGCACTTTGCGCAGTTCCTGCCGGGTCCGCGCCTGTTCATCCCGGAACTGGTCAATTTCACGCTCCTGCTCCGGCGAAAGGATGAGGCCCTGGCTCTGATCACGCCCGGCTTGCAGTTCGCCCAGGCGTTGGCGGGTTTCCTCCAGGCGCTGCTGCAGGGCGCGCTCCTGCATCATCCAGCGCTCCTGTGCCGCCTGCTGCAGGGCCAGCACCCGGGTGAAGGGCCGCTCGATCCGGCCGCGGGTGCGGATTTCCGCCAGTTCCACGGCGCCGGAAAGCTGTTCCACGGCATTGACGAAGAAGCTCAGATTGTCATTGATTGGCTGGAAAACACTGGATCCGAACAGATTCAACTCCTGGACCGCGAATTGGTCGTGGAGCATATCCACATCGCCCACCAGGACAATCGTGGTAGGCATGGCGCTGCGTTGCAGACCTTGAACATCCGTTGCGGATTCCGCGTCCGCGTCCGGCGGCCCATCCGGGAAGGCGGTGGTGAACTCGCCATGCAGACGCAGCGCCAGCGGCAACTCCGCGCCTTCCGGTTGGAAGCTCCGCCGCAACGCCGCGCTGCCCATCTGCGCCAGCATGGCCGGCACGGCCTGGGCCTGGGCGGACGAATAAATCAGGGGGGTGGCCTTGACCCCGTCCACGGGCTGGGTACGGAAGGCGCCGGCCAACGGCATAACGATGCCATGCAGACGCGCCATCAGCACATCTTCCCGCGCAAAGTTGGATTGGCGCAGGCTCAGAAACACCGGGCTGTCATCCAGCCCGCCGTCCCCCTGGCGCACCTGGGTGCTGGCAGTGAAATCGGCCACCACCTGTTGGGGGTCCCACGCCACACCCCAGGCTTCCGCCAGCAAACCGAGATCCGAAGAGACCTGCGGCGGCATGCCTGTCATGCGCGACTGCTCATCATTCATGGCATCGGCAATGCACATCGGATCCAGCAACGCCAGCAGGCGGCCGCCGCGCAGCACGAATTGATCGATGGCATATTGGGTCTGCTCGGACAACTCCTTGGGATGCACCAGCACCAGCACATCGATATCTTCACCGATTTCATCAGTCATTTCCGGCAGAATGCGCACCTCGTAATCCTCCGCCAGGTGGCGGAAAGCCGCCCATTGACGCTGACCAGTGTTTTGCGGCCCCATCTGATACGGCAGCGCCTGGGCGCCCATCACCGGCAGGCTGCTCAGCACGCCCACCATGGGCTTTTGCGGATGGCTGACCCGTGAGATCATGCGCGTGATATTGTATTCCAACAGCGTTTCCTCACGAGGATCGATGAAAGGCATACTGGCATAATGTTCACCCTGCGCCGCCACCAGGCCCAGGTAGAACGAGGCACCCAGCATATCCAATTGTTGACCCTGCAATCCGTAGCGCTCGGCCCATTCCTCAATTTCAGTGTCCGGCTCGGGATTGTAAATCTCCAACAGCACCCGCCCGCCGCCGGCCAACTGGTATTCACGCAACAAATCCTCAACCTGCTGGGCAAAATATTTCAGCGGCACGGGCACTTCCGGAGCCGTTGAGGTGAAGAAAAACTTCAAAGTAACCGGCAATTCCAGTTGTTCCAGCACGCGCCGGGAATTGTCCGACAGGGTATAGAGCTTGTCTTCGGTCAAGTCATGCCGCAGGCGCACGGCCCCCACCAGCAGGTTGCCGGCCACCAGGATGGCCAGCAGGATCAACAATCCCAGCACACCGCCACCCACTTTCCAGAAACGCCACAAACCATCATGCTTGCTCATCAATACACCTCATTTAACGTTATAAAAGCTCACTTGCGGTTTTCCAGGGCCAGGCCGGCCGCGCACAGCATGAATACCATCACACTGGCGAAGTAAGCCAGGTTGCGCACGTCCAGCACCCCCTTCTGGAAGGCTTCATAATGCGGCATGAACCCGAACGCCGCCACCGCGCGCACCGCCCAATCCGGCGCCCAGCGCACCAGCATGTTGGTCACCGGCGGCCAGCCCGCCAAAAGCAAAAACAGACACACCACCAGCGCCAGCACGAAACTGATCACCTGGTTACGGGTAATGGCGGAGGTAAACATACCCACTGCCAGATAGGCGCCGGCCAACAGCAGACTGCCAAGATAGCCGCTGACGACCACGCCCATATCCGGCTGCCCCAGGTACATGGTGGTCAACACGATGGGAAACGTCAGCAGGATCACGATCCCCAGGAACAACCAGGCGGCCAGGAACTTGCCCAGCATGGCCTGCGGCACGGTGAGCGGCAGTGTCAGCAGCGTTTCCAGCGTGCCGGACCGGCGCTCTTCCGACCACAACCGCATGGCCGCCGCCGGCACCAGCATCAGGAACATCCAGGGATGCCAGAAAAAGAAAGGCCGCAGATCGGCCTGGCCGGCCTCGTAGAAATTCGAAACGAAAAAGGTAATAAAACTTACCAGAACCAGAAACACGATCGTGAAAACATAGGCTACCGGCGATTCAAAATACGATACCAATTCGCGCCGGGCAATCGCCCTGGTGTTTTTGATAAACTGCATGTGCGATTCCTCCTTTAAAATTCAGCAGAAATTCAGGAAGCCCGGCGCGCCGGCGCGGTCAATGCGCCGAACACTTCATCCAGACGGCCATCCAGCACTTTCAATTCAACCACCCGGCAATCCGGCTGCTTGCGAATCAGCCCGACCACCTCATCCATTAACTGCGCCGATGCGCGCGGATATACCAGCAGCCGGTCGCCCTCGGCCTCCACGCGCTCCGCCGCGGGCAGCGCCTGCAGGGCCGGACGCAGTTGTTCGGCGCCGGCGCTGACGCGCAGTTCCACGGCGCCATGCCGCGGACTGCGGGCCTTTAACTCAGCGGGGGTGCCGTCAAAAACCACCGACCCGGCGCAGATGATCAGCACCCGGCCGCACACCGCCTCCACTTCCTCCAGGATATGCGTGGACAGCACGACCACCTTGTCCCGGGCCATATCGCGAATCATGGCGCGCACCACCTGCTTCTGATTGGGATCCAGCCCGTCGGTCGGCTCATCCATGATCAGCACCGGGGGATTATGTAGAACGGCCTGGGCCAAACCCACGCGTTGACGATAACCCTTGGACAAGGTGCCGATGGTCTGGTGGCGCACAGGATTGATGTAACAGCGTTCAACCGTTTCACCTACCATACGCCGGCGTTCGCCGCCGGAGAAGCCGCGCACATCCGCAATAAAATCCAGATAGTTCCACACGGTCATTTCCATGTAAGCCGGCGCGCTTTCCGGCAGATAGCCGATCAGGCGCTTGGCTGCCACCGGCTGATCGACAATATCATGACCTTCGATGATGGCGGTGCCGGAGGTCGGCGGCAGAAATCCCGTAATCATGCGCATGGTCGTGGTCTTGCCGGCGCCATTGGGTCCCAGCACGCCCAGCACACCCTGTTGCGCCTGAAACGAAACACCGCGTACGGCATGGATCGCTCCGAATCGCTTGTGCAGTTCACTGACTTCCAGCATGGTACCTCCTGTAATGATGGCCTACTTCAATAATCCTTGAGTTCTGAATTCTTTCTAAACGTAAGTTTTAAAATTGCCTCTCCTTAAATGGCATTGTGCCAGACGGCCACACCGGCAGCCGGCGCCTTGGGCACACGCACCCGCAGAATGTTGTCCTGCCCGCAATGGGCCTGAATATCCTCGGCATCCACGGCGCCCGGCAGACGCAGCCGTGTCAGATAGCGTTCCTGCGAACCGCTGGCGGTAATCGACAACACACCATCCTGCACCCGCATTTCAACCTCTAAATCCTCCAGGTCCGGCAGCATCACCGCGATATGATACGAGTCCTGTTCCTCCGTAACCCGCATACCCGGCGATACGGCTGCCCGCCCCCATTCCAGTCCGCTTGGCTGCCGCAAATGGCGCCAGGCGCCTTGATGGAAGGCCTGTTCGAAGATTCGATCGATTTCACGCTGCCAATTCAGGATGTCGCGCCGCGTCCTGGCCAGGCGTTCTTCATCCGGCGTAAAGGCCACGCCCGTTCCGCCGGCCTTTGCCGCCATTTCCTCAAACACCCGCAAAACCCGGGCATGTAAATCATCGATTTCGGCGCCGGACGATTCC
>JAIVGW010000194.1 GCA_020201415.1 Lentisphaerota bacterium | reverse complement strand
GACTGGCCTCCGCCCGCCGCACATGCAACACCCTGACCACTGAAGCCATCCGCGCCCTGCGCGGACTACCCGGTGATACCGCGCCCCTGAAGATGCTGGCGCAGATGATGGCCAACCGTAGGAAATGAAAATGTCCAGGGCACAACTGATAAAATTCCTAAAGGTAATCGGCGGCACTGCGCTGGCGCTGCTGATCTGGATCTTTTCATCCAAGGCTCTTCAGGACATAACCGTATTTGGCGCGGCGATTTGGGCGGCCTGGGCCTGCTGGCGCGGCCGACCCGGCGGCGCAGTCTGGAAGCAGCCCGCGGGCTTCGCCTTCATGATTTTGGCCGTTTATATGCTGCTCAGCATCCCGTTTTCCACCGCTCCGGCATTATCATGGCGTGATTTCACCGGCATGCTGGAAATCTTTGCCGGGGCCTTTGCGATACCGGTGATCTTCAATTCCCGCCGACGTCTGGAAGCAGCGCTATTGTGCAGCGCCCATGCCGTAACCCTGACGCTGATGTATGATTGCATTCGTCTTTACCGCCATCTGGGGCCGGAGATAATGCAAAAAGCCCACGCCTTTCAGCCATTCATCCTGAATCACAGCAATGTCGCCAGCATGATGGCCGGCCTGGCGGCGCTGATCTATTTTTATTTTGCCTGGCAAAATCGTGCGCACAGACCGATTGCGGCGCTTTTTATCGCGGGGATTTTTTTTAATCTGGCCTATCAATGTGTCGTGGCCTCACGGGGTCCGCAGGCGGCTCTGGCAGCCACCATTGCCGGTGTGGGCATCATAATTCCCGGCTGGCGGGGAAAGGCCTGCTGGGGAATCGCCCTTTTACTGGCGGGCATCCTGATCTCATTAAATATCGAACGGATAAATCCGCGGTTCAAGGAAAAGGAAACCATGGTCAATTTCAGCCAGCGCGACAAGGTCTGGGGGCACACCTGGCATTTGATCCGGCAGCGACCCTGGCAGGGCTACGGTTACGGCAAGCGCAACTTCACGGAAATATACTACTCCAGCCATCCTCCGGCGGCGGATTTCTACTATCCCCATCCCCATCAATATTGGCTGAAACTGTTGTTCGAATACGGCTGGCCGGGCATGTTGCTGCACCTGGCGGCCTGGCTCATGCTGTTTGCCGCACTGTTGCGGCAGACGCTGCGACAGCATACTTTTACCGACCGGCTATGGCCTGGAATTATTCTGCTGTTGCTGGCCTATATCCATATTTACGGCATGGGCGACTACCCTGACAACATTGTGCAAATCGCCCAGATATGGCTGATCCCGGTTGCGCTTAGCATCACCGCCCGCGGCGGGCAGACCTGAAAATCTCCACTGTGGCCCCGGCCAATCCCGGCAGCACCCGGGACTTGGTTAGCATCACGCGCACAGACCGGATCTTGCGATCAAGCAGGCAGATCCCGGCAATATGCCGCGCAACGGCTTCCAGCAACTGCCAGGAACGTTGTTCAACACCTGTGCGGATTTGCTTGAGCAGCGCGGCGTAATCGACGGTATCCTCCAGGCAATCCGAAATACCGGCCCGATCCAAATTGCAAGCCAGCTCCACGACACAGGTAAGTTGGCGCGGACGTCGGCGCTCGGCCGGGGTCACACCAATACAACATTGCAACTTGATGCCTTCCAGCCGAAGCAAATCTCCTGCGCCTTTCAAAAACACCTCCTGGCTAAGCTGTAACTTCACGCCGCCACCGGAATGGGCATCAGTTCATAACCCATTTGTTTAGCGGCACTTATCATGTTTTGTATCCGTTTTTGCTTAAACTGCTCCTCGTAGGTCTCTAC
>JAIVGW010000234.1 GCA_020201415.1 Lentisphaerota bacterium | reverse complement strand
ATAATCAGTATTTCGAAACCCTCGACCATCTCGTCGCGGAGGTATCCGAACAGCTAGCCATCTGGGCCAACCCCAACGATTCTCTCAGGCGGTTATGCTGCATTACTTAAGACGCTGTGTATATCGGCCGCACCTTGTTGTTGCGTGTGGCGGATATCATGCGTTCCGGTGAGCGCCTGGCCGTGGTTGATCTGGGCGCGAGTGTGCGCGACGCGCTGCTGGCCATGACCCGCGCGCGCTCCGGCGCCGTGGCCGTGCTTGACGGGCGGCGGATGCTGGCGGGGGTGTTCACCGATGGCGATTTGCGCCGGCTGATCGGTAGCCGGGATGATCTGCCCATCTGTCCCGTGGCGGAAGTGATGACGCGCGATCCGTTGACCGTTCGTTCGGATGAGCTGGCGGTAACCGTGTTGCAGTTGTTTGAAAAGCATAATGTGGATGATTTGCTGGTGGTGGACGCGGAGCGCCATCTGGTCGGCCTGGTCGATCTTCAGGACCTGCCTAAATTCAAGATATTGTAATCTTCGGATCCGTGATGAGGTCCGAATGCCTTGTTTTCCGGGTCTTCCCTGCATCATCCGGAGCATATGCGCAGAACCTGCTCCACAGATTCCGCAGTACTAATATCATGCGGCGCATATCCGTCTCCAGCGGTCCGCAATAAATCTAAATTAAACATTGGCCTAAAAATTTGCTTACCTTAAGTGCTAAGGCAGCGGTGTTTGCCGAACCGGTTTTTTTTTCGTGTTTTTTTTGCTTGGCATCCACAACAGGTGGTGGTAGAAAAGCAATCGTGGGGCAAAGATGTAGCAGATATTGTAGATGGCTCCCGGAATCGCTTGCATAATCTACTGAACAGATTGAACTTAGGAGAATCGCCTTATGTTGGATGTACAGGAACCCGTAAATTTGGGGTTGCAGATGGGCGAAGTAGAGGTGGAAAAGGCTGAAAAAGAAGGTTCCACCACCCGCGCTAACAGCCGCAGGGAGCCGCAGGGAGCACGCACGCACAAGAAACGTGGTTTGAAAGTGACTTCTGTTTTCTGTGCCGATGGGATTGATCCCTTTGAGAAGATCGAATGGGAAAAGCGGCGGGCGCTGATCAAGAGCGACAAGGGCGAAGTGGTTTTTGAAGCCGATGACATAGAGGTGCCCAAGTCCTGGTCCATGTTGGCAACCAATATCGTGGCTTCGAAATATTTTTACGGGGCCCAGGGTAACGATGTGCGGGAGAATTCCGTGCGCCAGCTGGTGCATCGAGTGGCGCGCACCATCGCGGATTGGGGCCTGGAAGATGGTTATTTTGCCACGGCGGATGATGCGGAGAATTTTTACCGGGAACTGTCCCACATTTGCGTCAACCAGTACGCGGCTTTCAACAGCCCGGTCTGGTTCAATGTCGGGTTGCACCAGATTTACGGGTTGTCGTCCAACAATCGTTCCAGCTTTTACTGGAATGAAAAGAGCGGGCGACTCGAGCAGGCGACGGATTCCTATTGCCATCCGCAGGCTTCGGCCTGTTTTATCCAGTCGGTAAACGACAACATGGAGGACATCATGCGGCTGGTTGGTTCGGAGGCCATGCTGTTCAAGTACGGCTCGGGCACCGGTACGGATTTAAGCACACTGCGCAGCAGCCGGGAAAAACTCTCCGGCGGCGGCACGCCTTCCGGGCCCCTGAGTTTCATGCGGGTCTTCGATCAGGTGGCGGCGGTAATCAAGTCCGGGGGCAAGACCAGGCGCGCAGCCAAGATGCAGAGCCTTAAAATCAACCATCCGGACATACTGGAGTTCATCAACTGCAAGGTGGAGGAGGAAAAGAAGGCGCGGGTGCTGATCCGGTCCGGTTACGATGGCTCGTTCAACGGCAATGCCTATTCCTCGGTCATGTTTCAGAACGCCAACCTCTCGGTGCGCGTGACGGATGAGTTTCTCGATGCCGTGGTGGAGGACCAGCCCTGGCATACCAGGGCCGTGACCAGCGGTGAAGTACTGGAGAAGCATGACGCGCGCAAGCTCATGCGCGCCATTGCCGAAGCCGCGCATTGTTGCGGCGATCCCGGGCTGCAGTATGACACCACCATTAATCGCTGGCATACCTGTCCCGTCAGCGGCGCGATCAATGCCAGTAATCCCTGTTCGGAATACATGTTCCTGGACAACAGCGCCTGCAATCTGTCCTCCATCAACCTGCTGAAGTTTTCCGATGATCGCCATGGTTTCGACACGCGCCGTTTTCAGCATGTGGTGCGGATCATGATCATGGCCCAGGATATCCTGGTGGATCGCGGCAGCTATCCGACGCGCGAAATCGCCGAAAATTCCCACCGCTTCCGGCCGTTGGGTCTGGGATATGCCAATCTGGGCGCCCTGATCATGAGTCTGGGGCATCCCTATGACAGCGACGAAGGACGCGGGTTAGCCGGCGCCGTCACGGCGCTTTTGACGGGCGCCGCCTACGCGGCTTCGGCGGAACTGGCCGCGGAACTGCGCCCCTTCGATGCCTACGAAGAAAACCGGGAGCCCATGAACCGGGTGATCGGCATGCATCATGACGCCTTGGCGCGCCTGGAGGACGTCGGCAGCAGCGGCGCCATTCTGCGTGACGCGCGCGAGGTTTGGGACAATGTGCGTAAAGCCGGGCATCGCGTCGGCTTCCGCAATGCCCAGGTGACTGTGCTGGCGCCGACGGGCACGATCGGGTTCATGATGGATTGCGACACTACCGGCGTGGAACCGGACATTGCACTGGTTAAATACAAACAGATGGCCGACGGCGGGATGTTCAAGATTGTCAACCAGTCCCTGCCCGCCGCCTTGAAGCGCCTGGGCTACAATCCCGAGCAGATCGGCGCGATGTTGCGTCATGTGGAGAACACCGATACCATCGAGGATGCGCCGGCGCTCGAGGAACACCACTTATCCGTCTTTGATTGCGCCTTTAAGCCCCGTAACGGCGAGCGTTTCATCGATTACCGTGCGCATCTGCGCATGATGGCGGCCGTGCAGCCCTTCCTTTCCGGCGCTATCAGCAAGACCATCAATATGCCCGCCAACGCCACGGTGGAGGATGTGCAGGAGGCCTATCTGGAGGGGTGGCGGCTGGGACTCAAGGCCGTGGCCATTTACCGTGACGGATCCAAAGGCATTCAGCCGGTGACCACCGGTTCCAATGATGCAGCCAAGGATGATGCTTCTGTCGCGGTTACACCCAAACCATTCCGCCGGCGCATGCCCGCCACGCGCCAGTCAATCACGCATAAGTTTGAGGTGGCCGGACACCAGGGATACCTGACGGTCGGTTTATATGAGGATGGTTCCCCGGGCGAACTTTTCATTACCATGGCCAAGGAAGGCAGCACCGTCGGCGGCATCATGGATGCCTTCGGCACGGCCATCTCGATGTGTCTGCAGTACGGTGTGCCCATCAATACCCTGATCGATAAGTTCACCCACAGCCGTTTCGAACCGAGCGGCTATACCAAAAATCCCGAAATTCCCTACGCCAAATCCCTGGTGGATTACATATTCCGTTGGATGTCCATGACCTTCCCCGGCGGATTGGGCAAGGTTGCCGTGGCGTCGGCGCCGGCCCCGGCAGCGGCTCCGCCGGTAGCGGTGACGGATGATGACGGTGGGGAACGATCCCGGATCGATGGACAGTTCCAGCATTTTCAGGATGATGCTCCGGTTTGCGATCAGTGCGGCGCCATTACCGTGCGCAATGGCTCGTGCTATCGTTGCTTCGTCTGCGGCAGTTCCATGGGCTGCTCCTGAACGACCGTTTCGCGGCTGGCGCCCGGCCGGGCCTTGGGCCCGGCCGGGTGAGCGGGCTTTTTTATGTAAAACAGTTTTTCAGGAGCTGCGCCTTTTATGAAAGTATTTGCCGCCGATATGTCCTGGCCTCGACGGGTGCTTTTGTTTTTGGCGACCGGCGGTTGGATGGGTTATGCCCCGGTGGCTTCGGGGACTTTCGGCACACTGCCGGGGCTGTTGTTGATGTGGGCGCTGGCGCCCTTGTGGCGTTCCGCCGGTCTCTGGCCCTGGCAGTTGCTGATCGCCGTTTTGCTGGCGATTTTGGCCGTGCCCGTGTGCGGGTTTGCCGAGCGTTATTTCGGGCGCAAGGATGATGGCCGGATTGTGGCCGATGAGTATTTAACGTTTCCCATCGGATTGCTGGGATTGCCGCTGACGCCGCTGACGCTGGCCGTGGCCTTTGTGACCAACCGTGCCATGGATATCCTGAAGCCGCCGCCGGCCCGCCGGTTGCAGGATCTGGGTGGCGGGACTGGAATTGTGATTGACGATTTCATCTCGACGTTTTACAGTCTGGCCATTAATCACCTGCTGTTTTATTTTTATGAAATTATCTGTCGTCATTCCTGTTTATAACGAGGTGCGGACTGTGGCCCGCCTGTTGCAGTCCGTGCTGGCGGTGCGTACGGGGCTGGAGCTGGAGGTGGTCGTGGTGGACGATTGTTCCACCGACGGCACCCGTGAGCTCTTGCAGCAGCAACCGCCCCCGGGTGTCACCTGTGTGTTCCACGATGTCAACCGGGGCAAGGGCGCCGCGCTGCGCACCGGGTGGTTTTTTTCTGGCACTATCTGGGCAACCGGATCCTGACGACTTTTTCCAACATGCTGACCAATCTCAATCTCACGGACATGGAGGTCTGTTACAAGGTTTTCAAGCGCCAGGTGCTGGAGGGGCTGCGGCTGCGGGAAAATCGCTTCGGGTTCGAGGTGGAAATTACCGCCAGGATCGCCCGTGGCCGCTGGCGCATTTACGAGGTGCCCATCTCGTATTACGGCCGCGATTATGCCGAAGGCAAGAAAATCACCTGGCGCGACGGAGTTGCGGCGCTGTGGTGCATTCTGAAATACAACCTGACCAATGCCTGATCCGACGGGCGTCTGGTTCATGGAGGGCTTTGCCATGCCGACTGTGTTGATTCCCCTGGCCGCGGGTGTGGAGGAAATGGAGGCCGTGATCATGGCTGATGTGCTCCGCCGCGGCGGGCTGGAAGTCACCCTGGCCGGGCTGGCGGGCGCCGGCGCCGTGACCGGCTCGCGCCAGGTGCGCCTGCTGCCGGACACTGCCTGGCATAAACTCGATCCGCTGCGGTTTGACGCTCTGGCGCTACCCGGCGGCATGGGCGGTACGGAGGCGCTGGCTGCCGACACAAGTGTTTTGGAAGCCGTGCGCCGTATGTCGGCGGCGGATAAGTGGCTGGCGGCCGTTTGCGCGGCGCCGCTGGTGCTGCAGGCGGCCGGCGTGCTCGCCGGCCGCCGCGTTACCAGTTATCCCGGCCTGGCCGAGCGGATGCCGGAGGCCCGCTGGGTTGACCGGCGGGTGGTGGTGGATGGGCGCCTGGTCACCGGTCAGGGGCCCGGGGTGGCCATGATCTTTTCCCTGACCCTGGTGAGCCTGATGGTGGACCGCGCCCGGGCGCAGGCGACGGCGCGCGCCATGCTTTGTGAACAGGATTTTTAGCTGGATGGAACGGACAAATGCGAATCAAGGATACCTCCGATGTATTGGCCAGTTGCGCGGCGATCGGCGGCGATGCCCTGGCGGTGGTCGGCGGTTTCATGCTGGCCGTGTGGCTGCGGTTTGACAGCGGTCTCCTGCCGTTGTTTTACGATAGTTATCCGCCCCGGCTTTATACCATGTATTTTCATGGCGCCCTGCTGACGGCGCTGGTTTTCTGTTCTACCTTCCAGGCTCTGGGATTGTATGTGCGGCCGCAGGTGGGGGTTTTCGGCGATCGCGTTCCGCGTTTGATCCGCGGTATCGGTGTGGGCAGCCTGGTGGCCGTGGCGCTGGCCTTTATCCTGCGTACGGATCCGCCTTTCTCACGGCTGACAGCCGTTTTGGCGGTGCCGGTGGTGACCTTGCTGGTCATTTTGGAACGCTGGCTGCTGTTTCACTGGGAAATCCGCCTGGCGCGCCGGCGGCAGCGGGTCAACCGGGTCATGATCATTGGCACTGATGCCATAGCCGCACGTCTGCTGCACGCCTTGCGCCATGAGCCGCGTCTGCGTTCCGAAGTCATGGCTTTTTTACGCATCGGTGATGCGCCGCCGCATGCCGATATTCCACCGGAACTGCTGCGGGGCGTTCTGGATGACGTCCGCGCCGTAATTGAACGTGATCCGCCGGACCAGGTGATCCTGACGGACGCCGGTATCGGCCATCAGCGGATGGTGGAGTTGATTCTGCTTTGCGAGCAGCATCTGACGATGCTGAACATCGTTCCCGATCTTTTCCGCATCATGACCGATACGGTGGACTTGCAATCAATTGACGGCATTCCGCTGCTGGGAGTGCGCCATTGGCCTTTGGACCATTTCTGGAACCGCCTGCTGAAGCGTATGGAGGATGTGCTGGGTGCGCTGCTGGGGCTGGTGCTGGCTGGGCCGCTGATGCTTTTGATCGCGGTCTGGATCCGGCGTGACAGCCCGGGGCCGGTCCTCTTCCGTCAGCAGCGTTGCGGTGAGGGCGGGCGTGTCTTCACCCTCTACAAATTACGGACCATGCGGGTCGATGCCGAAACTGCCGGCCAGCGGGCCTGGACGGTCGCTGATGATCCGCGTCGCACGGCCGCCGGCACCTGGCTGCGGCGTTTGAATCTGGATGAGCTGCCGCAGCTTTGGAACGTGTTGCGCGGCGAAATGAGTTTGGTGGGACCGCGGCCGGAACGGCCTTGCTTCGTGGAGCATTTCAAGGAGGACATCAACCGCTACATGTGGCGGCACGTTTCCAAGCCCGGCCTGACGGGCTGGGCCCAGGTCAACGGATTGCGCGGCGACACCGACATCCGCGAACGCGTCAAATATGATCTTTACTATCTGGAACACTGGTCGCTGGCGTTTGATTTCAAAATCATGGCCAAGACCCTGTTGGCTCATCGTAACGCTTATTAAGGGATTTTATGGACGAGCTTTGGCTTAACATGCCTTTCTGGTCGGCGCTCTGCGGCTGGATGGTGGCCCAGATCACCAAGATGATTTGTTTCTTTGCCCAGACCAGGCGCATCAAGCCCAGTTACCTGATCAGCACCGGCGGGATGCCCAGCGCGCATTCGGCCATGGCCTGTGCCCTGGCCACTTCCGTGGGGCTGGAAGCCGGCTTGAGGTCGCCCCTGTTCGCCGTGACCCTGGCTTTTGCCATTGTGGTGATGTTCGACGCCCAGAGTG
>JAIVGW010000451.1 GCA_020201415.1 Lentisphaerota bacterium | reverse complement strand
CCGGACGCGGATAATAGGGCAAAATCTGATTTAGCTCGCCGAAGGCCCAGGCGGCATCGGCGGGATGCAGCAGCACGGGCGCCGGATGTTTTTGCAGCAGTTCCGCCAGTCCGCAGATGTGATCGGCATGGCCATGCGTCAACAGATACCCGCGCACCGTCTTCCCGGCCCGTGCAATGCGTTCCAGCAGCATAGGCGCATCCGCCCCGGGATCAACAACCCAGACCTCGCGCGCAGGGTTGACAACCAGGTAGCAATTAACTTCAAACGCTCCGACGATAATGGATTCAACATTCACGGCAGGAATTTATTCTTTTTGAGTTTTTCCGGAAGATATTCTTCCAATACGAAATTAAGCCCATGCTTGGCAAAGGCCTGCTGCTCGACGCGCACCCCCATCTCCAGCATGAGTTTCAAAGCCGCCTGCCATTCCCGATGGTGCCGGATGAATGGATCGTTCTTCAAGGCGTCCCGGGCGCGCTTGATATCGGTCGCCTCCAGGGGATGGGTGGCGTCCTCCAGCCGATAGTCCTTGATGTCCTGCGGCGTAACCCCCAGGTAATGAGCCTGGGGCACACAGAAGAACTGGTTGATATGCGCGGCCTGTCCCGAGCCCACCTTGAGCGTACGGTAAATATTACAGTAGCCATAGGGATCGCCGTCGGTAAAGACCAGCACGGGCAGGTGGCGGTCATCCGCCAGCCTGCGGATGAAACGCCGGCAGGCACGCGAAGGCACGCCGCTCATTGAAATCAGGATACAGCGTGCGGTTTCGTAGAAGCGGTGATGCACCAGGCGCTGAAAGAGCGAAGCCGTCTCGATCGCCAGGATGAATTTAGCCTTGCTTTCGAACCGCAGATGCTCCACCTGGGACGGAATGCTCCAGGCGCCCGTGCCCAGTTGCTCGCAGTCGATGCGAATGGGCTTGCCGGTGGCCGGATGGCGGTCAATCACCACCAAAGGGCCGGTCACTTCACCGCCGTGTTCCTCGGGAATGTAACCCAGTTGCTCGCGATTGATTCCCAGCATGGCTTCCATGTCGTCCAGCAGCGTATCGCTCTCCGGCTGCTGATCAAAACGGCAGGCGCCCCAGCTTTTGCTGTTGTAATAGATCTCGCGCTTGCCGGCAATATCGTGCTTGTCCAGCAGATCGGTTTTGGTGGTGGCCAGCAGCCGCAGCGACTGGGCGAAGGTCTTGACGGTATTGTAAGACAGGGTGCGCGTGGCCACCTTGTTCATGATCTCGAAATGCCCCTTGCGCGGGTCGTATTTCACGTTGCTCAGGGAGCGGACGGGAAAACGCATGTGGGGAAACCTGCGGCGCTCCATTACGTCACGATAGATGCCGCGGGCCAGTTCGGCGATTTTGACGGACGCATCCTGGCGGGTTACCAAACACGGTGCGGCAGGTTGTCCAACGGCTTTTTGTTTCTTTTTCATTTGCGTGCGCGCTCCAGCATGCCGCGCAGGCGCTCGGTCAAGTCCTGCTCGCGGCGTTCGTTGAAATCCAGAATCTGCCGCAATCCCAGCGCCAGATGCGGCAGATACGTTTCGATGTAATTACGCTTGCGATCCTGTTCGGCCTGGCGCCGGCGGCGGCTGAGGAACACGCCCAGGCGCCGGCCGCATTCCTGCAGGGTAAAGGTGATTTCCCGGATGATTTCAGGGTAGTGCGCAATGGCTTCCTTGCTCTCGCTGGTGAAGGGCACCCAGACGCTGGCAATGTGCACCATGACGATCACCGGCCCCAGCGGCAGCGCGCCGCGCGGCTGGGTCAGCCCGTAGTTTTTCCAATTCATTCCGGTCACGGCCTTGTTGATGGC
>JAIVGW010000450.1 GCA_020201415.1 Lentisphaerota bacterium | reverse complement strand
ATGTGCCACTCCAACCCCGAACTGGCGCAACAGTGGCTGGCGGACGTGGAGGCGGAACTGGCGGAAGACCCGAACCGGCAGGTGTTCAACGTCTCGCCCTCCGACGGATTCTACAGCGGACACTGTGTCTGCGAGGATTGCCGCGCCTGGGACCACCCGGACGCCGAACCCCGGCGACTGGAATGGCGGGGAATGACCCAGATTTATCTGGCGCTTTCGGATCGGGACATCACGTTCGCCAACCGGTGCGCACGCATGCTCAGGGAACGTTTTCCGGACAAGGAGTTGTATGTCTACATGCTGGCCTATGGCCATTCCTGTCCTCCGCCCGTTGCGGCCGTTCCCGACGACAATGTGATCATCGGCGACGTGGCGAACTTCCTGTTCCGGTCGGATATGCAGCCTGACTCTTCGATGATTGGAGGCGTGGCACGGGACTATTTCGCCGGCTGGGGCAAGCTGACCGATCTGCATTTCTGGCGTCCCAATATCGGCGCGCCGGTCGGTATTCAATGGGGCATGCCGGATATCCCTTTGCGGCGGACAATGGCTGACATGCGTTTTGCCGCAGAAAACGGCTGGATGGGCGTCCACGTAGATTTCTTGCGCATGATCTGGTCCACCCAGGGCCCGTTGTATTACCTGATGGCGCAACTGACCTGGAACCCCTACGCGGACGGTGAGGCGATCCTGAAGGATTACTACCAACGCGCCTTCGGCCCTGCTGCCGGGGAAATGGAGGCCTATTGGTCCTACATGGAAAAGATCCGCGAGGAATGCTACGGCACGGAGCAGCCGGGCCGCGCCGACCATGACATCCTTGAGTTCTACAACGCGGAACGGCTGGACAAGGCGGCAGGACTGCTTGATGCCGGTAAAAGGGCGCTGGGGCCCGATGATGATCTTTATCGCAAACGTGTTGCGTTCGTGGAAGCCGGGCTGGAATTCACGCGCCTGATCACCGAATGCGGACGCCTGGCGCGGATCGTCAATGACAATAAAGATCAGGACGGTACGGCGCGCGCCACGCTTAATGCCCACTGGGATAAATTGCGCGCGCTTAGTGAAGAATTTCCCGGCGCGGTACGCTGGCAGATGTTTTTAGGCCAGAAAAAAGATGGCTACCCGCCCAAAAACCCCAGGTATGCGCCGCCTTTATGGGTGGATCCCGCGCCCGAGGCCGGGTCCGTCGCAGCCATGACAGTTCCGGAATGGCTGAATTCCAGGAATATGGCGGTGTCCGATGAGTGGGAACTGGTCTTCAGCGACCGATTCGACCGGGTCGAACTGGGCGAGGACTGGGAGGTTGTTGATGGATTGAACTGGGAGATCGCGGACGGGGCGATCCGTGGCAGAGGCTTGTTGGTCTCCGCCCGGGGATTTCCGGGCGGGTTTCAACGCCTGGAATTCGAAGCCCGAACGGATGTGGTCTCCGTGGAGTTTGAAGGTCAGGGACTCATAGCCCCTGTGAGTGACCTGAGCTCGTTTATCCAGGGACAATCGCCCGCGGAGGGTAACCCGCGCACCAGCGGCTATTTCTTCCAATTTGGCGGATTCAACAACACGCGGAACAAGATTGTCAAGATGAACGCCGGGGCGCTGGCGGAAAAGCGCGACGACACCACACTTATTACTCCTGATACCTGGCACACGATCGTCGCGGAAAACGATGCCGGGGTGTTGCGTCTGATCATTGACGGAGCGGTGGTGCTGGAACATGCAGAACGCGGCGCACCGCTGGCCGGCGCAGGGCATGACCGGTTCGGGTTCTTTTTCCATACCCCCGCCAGGGTGCGGCAAGTAAATGCCTATGTCAAGCGCATCAG
>JAIVGW010000193.1 GCA_020201415.1 Lentisphaerota bacterium | reverse complement strand
ATGCAATTCTCCGGTAGCCACTCCCAGACTGTCCAGCATTTCCAGATTGCCGCGCAAAATGAAGGCCACCGACTCCAGCAGGGCTCGCACCAGGTGGGACCGCCCGTGATTCAGCGTCAGCCCCCAGAAAACTCCGCGCGCCTCCGGGGATACCCTGGGACAGCCGGCGCCGCTGAAATGGGGCAGCATCAGCAACCCGTCCGCCCCGGGCGGCGTCGTGGCCGCCGACTGGCAGAGAGCATTGTAATCCGCGCCGCCGCCCAGCTCATCGCGCAACCATCTCAATGCCATGCCGGCGGTCGGCGCCCAAGGCAACAGCATGTATTTTCCCGGCAGAGCGTGGGCATAGAGTCCCATACGGCGCTGCGGATCGAAGAGTGGCTCATCCAGGGTGACCGCCAGGGCCAGGGCCGCGCCGGTATTTTCCGTGATCACGCCCGGCCGGATGTTGCCCGCGCCCGCCGCGGCGCAAACCTGATCAATCGGAGCGCTGATCACGGGCAGGCCGGCCGGCAGTCCCGTCTCCCTGGCGGCCGCCCGGGTGAGCTGGCCGACCCGGCCACCGGGTCCCACCAGATCCGGTAAATGCGCGGGTGTGATTCCCAGCCGCTCCAGCATGTCATCCCACCAGCAGCCGGCGGTCAGGTCGTAGTAAAAGGTCGAAGGGTTCAGGCCCCGGTCGGACGCCATGATGCCCGTCAACCGGTAAATCAGATAATCCGCGACCAGCAGGTAGCGGGCCGCCCGCTGAAACACCTCCGGTTCGTTACATCGCAGCCAGGCGATGCGTGTCGCCGGCCAGGCCGGAATGATCTCCGACTGACCGGTGCGGTGATAAACAGCCGTCGGATCCAGGGCCTGCTCCAGTTCCCGGGCCTCCTTGTCCGAGCGGGTATCCAGCCAGACAATGGCCGGTCGCAAAGGCCGGCCCCGGTCATCCAGCACAATGAGTGTTTCGCCCTGGCTGGTGACGCCCAAGGCGCAAAGCTCCACGGGCGCCGCGGCTTCCCGTACTTGCCGGATGGCCTGGGCGGCGGCCTCCCAATAAACTTCCGGATCCAGCTCCAGCCACCCCGGCCGCGGGCGATCCGGTTGATATTCGCATTCCGCCCGGCCGCGCAAACGGCCGGCTTCATCGAAGATCACGGCCTTCAAGGCGGTGGTCCCTACATCCAAAGTCAGAATGTCCGGCATAAATCCTCAATCCGCATTAATCAAGGCGCCGGCGGGGCGGGGGAGAGCCTCCGTTATGTTTCCCTGGCCATCCGGCATCATTAACGAACAATTATTCCAATATTCCCGTCCCCGCGGGACGGTAGTGAATTTGTTTGATAATATCACCCAAGGCCCGTGGCGCAAGCTGAAAACCGGCATAGGCATCAGCGCGCCCCTAATTGAACGGTCAAGGCCAGCAGCGCTGCCGCCAGACTGAAGGGGGTGATCATCAAGCCGTAACGCACGAATTCGCGGAAACTGATGGAAACCTCCTTGTCATGCAGAATGTTCATCCACATGATGCCTGCCAGGGCGCCCAGCGGTGTCAGGTTGGCCCCCAGGTTGACGCCCACGGTTGCGGCAAAGGCCGCGGCGGAGAGGCCCGGTTCGGGCAGGGCGGAAATTATAGACGCACAGGTCAGGGTCATGGGAATATTATTCAGCAGATTAGCCCCCAGGGCCGAACCCAGGCCAATGACCCAGGTCAGAACCAATGGTGAGACGAATCCGGCCCTGTTCAGCCATTGCCCCAGCGCCGGCGTCAACCCGTATTGCGCATAAAGGGTATCATGGACCAGGGCATGCGTCCAAGGGTGCGACGCACACTGGTTCCGCCATGCACATTCAGGTCGCGCCGCAGCAGACGCGCCCAGGAACGCCGGGCCATCAGCGTCAGCAGAAGTCCCAAGGCGGCCGCCAGCGCCACAAGCCACAGGGGCAGGCCCCAGTGAGGTGCCAGAATCAGCGCCAGTATGCACGTCACCAGCAGGGCCACCCCCATAATCGCGCCAGGCAGGTCGGTTATGGCGCCGCGCGGCGATCCCACCGCGGCATGGGCCAGCGGTCTGGAAATGTCGTTTCGAAAAACCAGGTATAGTCCGAGCAGGTTGGCGCCCCCGGCGGCGAGAGTGGGCCAGAACATATTGGCGGTATAACGCAGGAAGGAAATATTGAACACACCGGCCAGCACGATATTGGTGGGGTTGCCGATGTAAAGCAGCATGCTCCAGGTGTTCGCCGCAAAGAACTCGGCAATCAGGTAGGGGACCGGGTTCAGCCGGGCATGTTTAGTGAAATAATATACCAGAGGGGTGAAGGTCAGAATAATGATGTCATTGGAGGTGAAGACCGTCAGCAGCGCAACCATGGCGTACAATGTGAAAAACAGGCGCACACCACTGCCCCTGGCGCCGCGCAACGCAATCCGTGCGCAGTATTCGAACACGCCGGTAATGTCAAGGAAGATGCTGATGAAGACCATGGACAGGAACAACGCCAGGACACCCAGTGGTTGCAGACGCCCTGCATTCAGGCCGGCGAATATTTCCGTCCATGAAAGCATTCCCAGGATCAGCAGCAGTAACGGCCCCAGCAAGGCGCCGAGAAAATAGGTATCCACCCGCAGCCGTCGCCGGCGCACACGCACCCAGAGATAAGGGCGCAGCAATATCAGCATTACGGTAAGCAAACAGGAACAGCAAAACACCGACAATACCAGCCATTTAGCCATTATCTGTTACCCTCCGCTTGGAGCCAGCCCTTTTTATAACGCATCAGGGCCGTGACGCCGAAAGATAACATGCGCCACCGCCGCCCGCCATCAGAATCTTCCAGCCCCGCGCCTTTCAGTCGTATAGCCGCAAAACCTGCGGCCCGCCCAAGGCGCGTTCAGGCAGGGCTGCGTCATTCTCGGGCAAGACGGCTCGGTCGGAGACCTCGCCCTACCATTTCATAAGCATTTACCGTGGGTAGGGCAAGCCCCCGCTAGGAGCGGGT
>JAIVGW010000192.1 GCA_020201415.1 Lentisphaerota bacterium | reverse complement strand
GCCTCACGAAAAGGCATACCTTGCCGCGCCAGGGCCAGGGCCCGGTCAGTGGCAAACACAGCCGGCGAAAATCCACGCAAAAGGGCCTCTTGATCAACACGCAAACCATTGAGCAAGGGCGTCATCACCTGTAGCGCGGAGCGCGCCAATAGAAAGCCGCGCATGAAGGGCGCCTTGGTTTCCTGCAGATCACGATTATAGCCGGCAGGCAAAGCCCGCGTGATTTCCGCCACCACCATGGCATCCGCCGTCAAACGCGCCGCACGCGCCCTCAACAACTCCAGAATGTCGGGGTTGTTCTTCTGGGGCATGATACTGCTGCCGGTGCACATGGACGAAGGCAGTTTAAAATAGCCGAATTCAGGCATGGTAAAAATCATCAAATCCTGCGCCAGACGGGAAAGTGTAGTCATAATCTGGGACAGAGCCATTAAAGTTGCCGTCTCCAGTTTACCCCGGCCATTAGCCGCGCAAATCACATTATGATACGGGCGACGAAACCCCAGCAGGTCGGAAGTCAGACGCCTGTCAATCGGCAGTGGCACGCCGTAGCCGGCCGCCGATCCCAAAGGGCAGCGATCATTAATTTCATAAGCGGCTTGCAACATGACCTGGTCTTCCAGCAGTCCCTCGGCATAGGCCGAAGCCCACAAACCGACTGAAGAAGGCATGGCCGGCTGCATGTGAGTGCGGCCTACCATGGGAACCACGCGATGCCGATAACCGAATTTTAGCAGCGCATCCGCCAACACTCCCAGTTCAGCGGTGGTTGCCAGCATCTGCTCCTTTGCAAATAATCGCAGATCGACAGCCACTTGGTCGTTGCGGCTGCGGCCGGTATGCACTTTGCGTCCCAGGTCCCCCAGGCGGGCGGTCAGCACACGCTCAACCGCCAGATGCACGTCCTGATCCTTCAGGGTGATTTGAAAGCGTTCCCGGCGGGCATCCTGCATAATCCGCACCAGACCGTCAATTATCCGATCACGCTGGACTTTTGAAAACAAAGGCGGCTTCAGCGGCATGGCGGCCAGCATGGTCACATGCGCCGCCGTGCCAATGCAATCGGCATCAATCAATTGCCGGTCCAAATCAACATCCTCGCCGGCGGTATAGCTCAAAACCTGCGGAGTAATGGCGCCCACCGTGGTTTTCATATCCTTGGATTGTTGCATCTGTCCAGGTTTTGCTTTATTTTTCATAATTGGTTGATATTATATCAAGCTGATACCTAAAACTCAACCAACATCTGCGCTGCTTTTCAACTAAAATGTCTATAAAAACAGCCAAGACTGCCGAACCTGTCTTTGACATCCAGGAATGTATCAAACAGGTAAATCGCACTCTGGAGAGCCGGCTGCCGCCGGCGGACACCCCGCCCCGGCCCCTGCATGCCGCCATGCGTTACAGTGTCTTCGCCGGCGGTAAACGCCTGCGACCGCTACTTTGCCTGGCGGCCGCCAGGGGGGCGGGTGGAACCATCCACCGGGCCTTGATCCCGGCTGCGGCCCTGGAAATCCTGCACACCTACACCCTGATTCATGACGATCTGCCGGCCATGGACAATGACACCCTGCGGCGCGGACGCCCTACCCTGCATGTGGCGTTCGGTGAAGCCAATGCCATTCTGGCCGGCGACGCGCTGCTGACCTTGGCCTTTGAATGGCTGGCGGATGCCGGTCTGCCGGCGAAAACCGCGGTGCGGTTGTGCCGTGAGCTTGCAAAAGCTGCAGGCAATACGGGGGTGATTGCCGGGCAAACCGCCGACCTGGCCGCCGAACATCAACCGCCTGAGGCCGCAACCGTCGCTTACATCCATCATCACAAAACCGTCTG
>JAIVGW010000449.1 GCA_020201415.1 Lentisphaerota bacterium | reverse complement strand
GCTCGATACGGTGGCCACCTTCAAAAACATTGAAAACGTCTACTGGGCCATGAAGAAAACCGTGCAGGATAATTTCCCGCAGGCGGATTTCATTGGTCACTTCTCGCATTGGTACGAATGGGGCTGCATGCTCTATGCCCGGTTTATCATCGAGGCGCCGCCGCAAGACCCCCGCGAGGCCATTGCCCTCTACAATAAAATCTGGGACATGACCATCCGCGCCGCGATCCGGGAGGGCGGCGTGATCAACGAGCACCACGGCGTAGGCTTGAAACTGGGGCGCATCATGCCGGACCTGTACGGGCCGGCTTTCAAGGTGCTTGAGGATGTCAAGCGCGTTCTGGATCCCAACAACATCATGAATCCCGGAAAAATGGGCTTTAAGGGAGTTTAAATATATGCATATCGAAAAACATCTCGACGTGATCAATGCCTGCCGCTTCTGTTTCATGTGCCGGCACCTGGCCCCGGTGGGCAACGTGACCTTCCGCGAGGCCGATACGCCGCGCGGCCGCGCCCTGATTCTGGACAAGGTGCGCATGAACCCGGAGCACTTGCGCAATCCGGATTATGTCCGCGCCATCTTCCGGTCCGAACTCAGCGCCGCCTGCCGGTTCCACTGCGTCAGTCATTACGACGAGGCCGGGCTGGTGCTGGCCGCCCGGCGCGACATGGTTGAGGCCGGGGTCGAGCCGGAAAATGTGAAAGCGCTGGCAGCGGAACTGCAGCAGCAGCCGGCGCCGCAATGGGACGGCGCGGCCGGGGAACTCGTGTATTTTGTCGATTCCCGCACGGCCGAAACACAGCCGGGCATCGCGGCGGCCTTTCGAAAAATCATGGCCGAAAACGGCCTGGCCTGCCGGACTCTGACGGGCGATACCGGCAAGGCCTTGTGGACGCTGGGCTACGCCGCGGCCGCGCGGAAGCTGGCGCTGGGGTTTCGGGACGCCGTGCGTTCCTCCGGCTGCCGTACGCTGGTGACATCCTGTCCGGCCAGTCTGGACGCCTGGACGCATGATTATCCGGCCATGGACGCCGCGCTGGATGACCGTGTGCGCGTGCTGCACACGTCCGAGTTCCTGCTGGAACTTGCGGAACGCGGTCAATGGAAGACGCCTGCGCCGGCCGGCGGACCGGTCTGTTGCCTCGGCAGTGATTTCTTGAAAAATTTCCTGGATCGCGGCGATGTGCCCGCGCGCTTGCTGCGCAAACTCGGGTTTACGGTGGAGCGGTTCGGTACGAATGACGAGGAGTCGTATGCCGTCGGCGAGGGTGCCGTGGTGTACGACCGGCTCGAACCGGAGCTTGTTAAAAAAATGTGCGCCCGCGTGGCCGCTCTCTGCCGTGACCCGGGGCGCTTGATCACTGTTGCACCCTATACGCGGCATGCGCTGTCCGCTTACAGTCCGCGGCCGCTGCCGGTGCTGTCATTGGAAGAACTGTTAATGGAAAGGGGGGTATGATGCCGCTGGTTACAATGAAGGATATACTGCCGGCCGCGCGCCGGGCCGGACACGCCATCGGGGCGTTCAATATTGCCAACTTCGAAACGGCAGGGGCGGTGATCACGGCGGCATGTTCGACGGATCGGCGCTGCCCCTGGCGGAAAACATAGCACAAACCCGGCAGGCGGCCGCTCTGGCGGCGGCGGCGGGAGCGTCTCTGGAAGCCGAACTGGGGCATGTGCCGTTGAGCGGGAATGCCGACGCTCCGCTGCCGGCGGTGGAAGAAGTAGTGGAGTTTGTGGACGCCACCGGGGTGGACGCCCTGGCGGTGGCCGTGGGCACGGTGCACGGCTATTACCGGCGCGCGCCGAAAATTGACCTCGATCTGGGCCGCCGGGCCGGCGCGGCCGTCGCGATCCCCCTGGTCCTGCACGGGGGGTCGGATACGCCGCGGGAAACCATCGCAGCGCTGATCCGCGGCGGTTTTGCCAAGGTGAACGTCTCCACGGAATTCCAGCATGCTTTTCAAAAAAGATTGGCCGGTGAACTGGCGTGTTTGCAGGAAACTTTCATGCCGCTGGACAAGCTGATGCAGCCGGCCGTGGACGGGGCGGTGGCCTTTTTGCGCGAACGCATCCGCTGGTTTGCCGATCCGTCTGGTTGATCCGGATCGTCGCGATTCCACACAAGCTTGCAGCGGCGGGACCGCGATTGCCCCTGTTGCAGTAATCACCTGCCTGCCGGAGGCTTGCCCTGATGCCAATGGCCGTGGCCGGGATCCCAATACCGATCGTTTGCAGCGTCGTATTCGTAAGGTACCGGAGTCTGTTTGGTGGCGCCCGTTGTGGTGGCCGGTTTATCCTTGCCGGCGGCTATCAGCCCGGCGAGATGCTCGACATAGGCCTGCGCGCCACCAGTCTGATACCCGGTTCGCGCGATCACGTCGCCTTTGGCGTTCAGCAGCAGCAAAGTCGGAAAGCCCTGGACGCCATAATGTTCAAGCAATGCCTGATTCTGCTTCGCCACGGGTTCCGGTAGCTTTTTCTGTTGCGGAAAGTCGGCAACGAACAGCACCAGATTGTCTTTGGCATAATTCTTGAACTCGGTCTGGCTGAGCACTTCCTTGTCGAGCCGGATGCACCAGCCGCACCAGTCGGAGCCGGAGAAATTGACTAAAATCGGCCGGTCTTGCTCTTTGGCTTGTTTTTGGGCCTGCTCGAAGTTTGTCAGCCAGCTTGCCTGGGCTTGTTCCGGTTTCGCCTCTGCCGCATAGACCGCCGATACAACTCCCGCCAACACGCCCAATAGTCCTGTGAACAGCGCCGTCCGACTCCATTTGCTTTTCATCTTTCGCCCCTCCCTGCTTCGTTGTTTTTCCTGCTTGCAATGGCCCGTCTGCCATACGCGTCTTCATAAGAGAAGACGAGTGGGGAAGGATATTGATTGCGCATGATTATCGGGCGACTTGCGCGACACGGATTGCTGCGCGGTGGCTATCGGCCTTGGTTGTCATGCGTCCGACAAGGCCATAGTGGTAGGGCGGCAGGTTTACGATGGGATCGGCGACGGTGAAACCGGCCTCGATCAACCATCGGCGACAATCCTCGGGACGGGGACGGATGTCCATCGACGGCCCGCGCGGTGTTCCGGGATCATAATTCTGAAATTCATCTGCTTGTCACTCACCCATGTCGCAGCCTTTCCGCCGTCTCGACGATGACCTCCACCGCCGAGGCGATGTCCTTCTCCGTCGTCATGCGGCCCGTCGAGAGACGCAACGTCCCGCGTGCCCATTCGGTCGGGACACCCATGGCGGCGAGCACGCCGGATATCGTGACCTGCCCGGCGTGGCAGGCCGATCCGGCCGATGCCGCGACCCGGTCGCGGATCGCATCCAGCAGTTCGTTCGCCGCCAGATCCTGGATCGCGATGCTGAGGGTGTTCGGGAGTCGCCGCTCGGGGTGTCCGTTC
>JAIVGW010000191.1 GCA_020201415.1 Lentisphaerota bacterium | reverse complement strand
CCGGCGGGGGACGCGTACTGGTGCCCGCCGGCCGGTATAATACCGGCCCGATTCATCTCAAGAGCAACGTCAACCTGCATCTGGCGAAAGGCGCGCTGGTGGAATTCCTGCCGGATGAACACCGCTATCTGCCGGTGGTGCGCGCCGCTTACGAAGGCAACGAATACATGGGCTACTCGCCGCTACTGTATGCCTTTGAAGCCGAAAACATCGCCCTGACCGGCCAGGGCACGCTAAACGGCCATGGCGAGGCGCCGATTTGGGCCGAAGAATGCATCCGCCGTCTGCACCAGCGGCATGACGGACGCCGCCTGGCGCAGATGGGCGAGGAAAAACTGCCGGTGGAACAGCGCATCTTCGGCGCCGATTGCGCCCTGCGCCCCAACATGGTGCAGTTCCTCTATTGCCGCAACATTTTACTGGAAGGCGTCACGCTGAAACAGAGCCCCATGTGGATGCTGCACCCCTGCGCCTGTAGCAACATTACCGTGCGCAACGTAACCATCCACAACAGCGTGGTCAACGGCGACGGCTTCGATCCGGAAAGCTGCCGCGATGTATTGGTGCAGGACTGCGTTTTCAATACCCGCGACGACTGTATTGCCGTAAAATCCGGGCGCGATGCCGAAGGCCGACGCCGCGGCCTTCCCACCGAAAACCTGGTTATGGAGCGCTGCCGCCTGAATCCGGCCCCTGCCGGCGAGCTGTCGCGCAACGGCTTCGCCATTGGCAGCGAAATCGCCGGCGGCGCCCGCAATATATTCGTGCGCGACTGCGCCATTCACGGCCGGGGCCAGGGCATCATCATCAAGTCCAACACTGACCGCGGCGGTGTCATTGAAAACATTCATTTCAGCAACATCGAAATCGACGATCAGGTCGGACGGGACATGCAATGCGCCATCCTCCTGATGATGCGTTACGGCAAGCGGCCGCTGGACGGCCCGCACCCGCCGACTTTCCGCCACATGAGTTTCGAGCGCATCCGCGCCCAACAGGCCCGGACCGCCTTTTCCCTGGAAGGTGTGCCGGCCTCCGTCATCCGCGACATCCGACTCAAGGACTGCGCCTTTGAAGTCAGCGGGCCGGAAACTTTGATCCAGGACGCCGAGCCCCCCGCACTGGAAAATGTGACGATCAATGGCGCGCACCTAAATTAACGCCTGTACCGGGCGCTCTCCTCCCCTGCATCTCCCCCGGAGCGGAATGTGTGAACATTCCGGCCAACGCAGGCACCGTCCTTATCCCCCCGGAATTCTCACGAATTCCGCTCCCCGGAGCGGAATGTGTGAACATTCCGGTTCTCCATGCACCACCCGGAATTCTCACGAATTCCGCTCCACAGGCAATACCCGGAATTCTCACGAATTCCGCTCCATCATGCGTATCAGCTCCGCTTCCCGGAGCGGAATGTGTGAACATTCCGGCCGATGCATATGCGCGCGTCATCGCGCCAATCGCCGCCAATGCCGCATCCCAGACATCCCGTTCGCTGTCGCCCTCAACGCACCGGCTGCCATGAACCGCCCCCCCAACTCCAGTTCCACAAAATTTCCCGGCCGTCCAGCGCGACCAGGAACCAGCGGCCGTCGGACCGGTACACGCCGACGTCCCAGACTCCGTCACCGTCAAAGTCGCCCGCCACCGGCCGGTAGTCCGGCCCGCCCAATTGACCCCGCAGCAGTTCTTGCGTGCCCACCAGGTAAATCATCCAACTGCCGGAGACCCCATGGTACAACGCCGGATCACTCACACCATCGCCATCGAAGTCACCCGTCAGCGCCTCCCAGCCCGGGCCGCCCAGGACACCCTGCATGAGTCCGGCACCGGCTGACACCATCCATGTCCCCGTCGCCGCATG
>JAIVGW010000233.1:2972-13125 GCA_020201415.1 Lentisphaerota bacterium | reverse complement strand
GTAAATGGTATATATGGGAGTCCGGCAGCGACTACGCCATGCGCGAGATAGCGGACTGGAGCCTGGGCGGACGGTCGGTGATCCCGGTGGCGGGCGACTACCTGGGGATCGGACATGACGTGCCGGGGCTGTATTACCGCGAAAGCGGTCTGTGGTACTTCCGCCGGGCGGATGGCACGACACGTATGGAGGAGTTCGGCCATGATGCCGCCACGCCGTTGATAGGGGATTACGATGGCGATGGCGTGACGGACCTGGGGTTGATCTATCGTGAACGCTTCGAGACCATCTGGCAACTGCTGATGTCGGAAGAAGGCTACCGCGAGGTCAGCGGGTCGTTCGGCCGGCCCAGACCGTAGGGGAAGGTGTTAGGTGTTAGAGGAAGGTGTTATGTGTTAGGTGTTAAGTTTTAGGGGTTAGAAAAATTTCCGCTTTAACCACTAGCACCTGGCCAGCTTCGCTGAAAGTTTTCAGTGGCTCAGCGTTCGTCCTGCGCGAAGCCTTATGGGGCCTGCGCGGCCATCTGCCGGTGAGATGAATCGAGCCGGTAAGATGAATCGATAATGATAACGGCAACTCAGTGCCGTCAATTTTGATCACTGGATTTCCCCAAAAATGCGGACTAGAAAATAGCCGACTTTAAACAATCACGGCTTGACGCGGCTCGGCGAGAAGCCCTACCTTCAGATTTCCTGAGGCGGGCGGAAAATGACTCTCGCAAAGGCGCAAAGATCGCAAAGTTGGATGAGAACAGTATAGGAAAAAATCGCGGACGTTGCGATAGCGGTACATCGTGAACTTGGTCCAGGGCTGTTGGAGACGGTCTACCCGAATAAAAAATCCTTGGCGATCTTTGCGGCTTGGCGAGAGAAAACCTGGCACCTGAACGCGGCCGTGGGATTTTGTAAGAGACTCTACAATATGCTGGTTTTCAATCCCAGCATTATTAAAATCCCAGCTTAATCCAGCCTGCACCACTTGATCAATCTGTTGGAAAGCAATCCCGCCAAGCGATGGACAAGCGCTGCCTGCCCTGAGCAAGTCGATGGGTTCTGAGCCATATTGCGCGAGGGTGAATCGTTCACTCGAGGATTACAGCCGCAAAACAAAGACTGTATTAATTTGTTGACATTTTCCCTCTAGTTTTGCAAATTTCCCCAAATTCAATCTCAATCACGGGGAAAAACAATGGGTATCACGGTAGGCAAGTTCGGTGGGACATCGCTGGCAACACGCAGCCAGATAGAAAAATGCCTGGCAATTGTTCGGTCTGATCCCTCGCGGAAATACGTGGTGGTGTCGGCGCCCGGGAGCCGGTTCAAGGGCGACATCAAGGTTACCGATCTTTTGATCAAGGCAGCCGGGGAATTCCCCGCAACCGGTCGTTCCGCGGCAGTAGATGAAGTAATCGAGCGTTTCCGTGAGATCCTTCCCGAAAATGCTGCGCTGGTTGCCGGTCTGCAAGAAGAGTTACAGCAGCGCCTGAAGGATACTGCTGCTGTAAACTATCTGGAATCAATCAAGGCGTTCGGGGAATATGCCTGTGCCCTGACGGTTACCGGCATTCTGAAACACCAAGGGCATGATGCCGTCTGTCTCGATCCACGGGATTTTGGATTGCGGATTACGGGTGTCGGCAACCATGCCTGGCCGGACCCGGGCTGTTATCGCAAAGCCGGGCGTCTGTTGCGCGCCAAGGCCGGATCGGCTTTGGCGATTATTCCCGGTTTTTACGGCTATGATAAGGCCGGCCGGTTGCAGACTCTGCCGCGCGGCGGCAGCGATACCAGCGGCGCGGCGGTGGCCCGGGCCGTCAATGCCGCTGTCTACGAAAATTGGACGGACGAAGACGGCTTGAAACGGGCTGATCCGCGCATTGTGCCCCATGCGGCGACCATTTCGGCCATGACCTATGATGAGGCGCGGGAATTGGCCTATATGGGGTTCAAATTACAGGATGCCTGCTTTGCCCCAATCAAAGGCACGGGTATTGTGCTGGCTGTGCGTAATACCAATAATCCCGGGCATCCCGGCACCATGATCATGGATGTGCGGGAAGTCGATCCGGACGAACGTATTGTCGGCGTGGCTCGGGAGGATGGTTTCATTACCATCGGCATGCGCAAAATGTATATAGACCGCGAGGTCGGTTTTGGACGCAAGATGCTCAGCGTGCCGGAAAAACTCCATCTGCCTTATGAGCATACTCCTGATGGTGTCGATAGCGCCGCCCTGGTGCTGGCGCGCAAGCATCTGCATACGGATGCGGCCCTGAATCAGGTGGTTGACCGGCTGAAAAAAGTGTGCCGGCCCGACACCATGATGGTGCGGGACATGTCCCTGGTCTCCGTGGCCGGGGCGGGCATGAAAAACCATTTTGACGTGCATGCCCGCGCCTTTGCGGCCCTGGCCCGCGAGAAGATAGCTATCCGGATGGTTGATGACGGCGCCGATGACCTGAGCTTTTTCATCGGTGTGGATCAGGAGCGGTCCTCCGATGCCGTCCGGGCCATTTACGCCGAATTCTATGCCGGTTGATCCGGGTTGTAATAGTATGTTCGGGGGCTTCCAGCTCGCCCTCCCTGCATCAGCAATCCTCGTTTTGGCACTTGCGGCTCACCGGGACGGTTCGCCCTACCCGGTAATGAGCAGAAAAAAATACTGAAATATGGTAGGGCGAAGCCTCCGGCTGAGCCGCCGCAATGGAACATTCATGCCATAATGAGAATTGCTGTTCCTGCATGATTCATGCTTGACGCCGGACGGTTGCTTTCTGCATGATGGCCAGGTATGGTCTGCATCGACTGCATTCCTAATCAGTATTTTTCATTGCGCCGATCTGAACCGGTTCAAGAATCATGGCAATATCGGTGAAATCTGAATCACCGCCGGAGGTTGCCGGCGAGCGGCGGGATGACGGTGTATTTGTGCTGAATTTGTCCGGGACCTGGCGGCTGGATCGTAACCAACCGGACTATAATCCGTGGCGGCGCCTTAAAAATGATCCCATCCCATCCCGCATTGTAATTAGCGGACGCGGCCTGGAGCAATGGGACAGCAGTCTGCTGATATTTCTGCGCGGCATACAGCAAGTTTGTCCACCAAAAGTTGCCGTGGAACTTGAAAATTTCCCGCCGGGCGCCCAGGCCCTGCTGCGTCTGGCCCGGCCGGCTGCGCCGGCGCCCTCGCCGGCGAAACTGAGCGGTCTGATCCAGGTTTGGCGTAAATTTCTTGACGATACGCGCTATACTCTGGAATTTGTGGGGGGCCTGACCCTGGCCCTGGGCCGTCTGCTGTGTTGCCGGGCCTATTTTCGGGCGACGGATTTCTGGGCGGAACTGCAGGAATGCGGACCGGCCGCTTTGCCGATCATTACCGTGATCAGCCTGCTGGTGGGCACGATTCTGGCGTTCATGGGCGCCTTACAGCTCAAGCTGTTTGGCGCTGAAATCTTCATTGCCGATCTGGTGGGCATCGGCATGGTCCGGGAAATGGGAGCTTTGATGACGGCCATCATCATGACCGGCCGCACCGGATCGGCTTTCGCGGCCCGGTTGGGATCCATGCAGGCTAATGAGGAAATTGATGCGCTGCAGACCATGGGGATTGCTCCCATGGAATTCCTGGTGCTGCCGCGCGTGCTGGCGCTGGTTCTGATGCTGCCGCTGTTGACGGTATATGCCAACCTGCTGGGCATCCTGGGTGGCGGTCTGGTGGGCGTCGTCCTTTTTGATCTTACGCCGCGCCAGTATTATTTACAGACTGTTAATGCCGTGACCCTGTCCGCTGTTTTTTCTGGTCTGATCAAGAGTGTCGTATATGGGGTGTTGATCGCGTTTTCCGGCTGTCTGCAGGGGTTGCGTTGCGGACGCAGCGCGTCCGCGGTGGGTGATGCCACAACGGCGGCGGTGGTCCACGGCATCGTCTATATAATTGTGGCGGATGCGATACTGTCGATCGTATTCACCTTGATGCAATTTTGAGTTGGCGCCGGCTTGATGGAGACGGACATGGTTGCGAAAATTGACAGCGCGGTACATATTGATGTGGCCGGTCTGACCATGGCCTATGGCGCCAACCTGATCCAGCGGGATGTCAATTTCACCGTGCGACGCGGGGAGATTTTTGTTGTTATGGGCGGCAGTGGATGCGGCAAGAGTACCCTGCTGCGGCACATGGTCGGTCTGCTCAGGCCGGCGGCCGGCCGGGTGGTGTACAATGGCGCTAGTTTCTGGGATGCCGATGATGGACAACGCGCGGCGCTGTTGCGCGGTATGGGCATCTTGTATCAGGGCGGCGCCCTTTGGAGTTCCATGACGCTCTCGGAGAACATCGCCCTGCCGCTGGAGGCTTATACCTCCCTGTCCGCCTCGCAGATCCGCGAGGTGGCGGCCCTGAAGCTGGCGCTGGTGGGGTTGGCGGGGTTTGAGGATTATTATCCCGCGTCGCTCAGCGGCGGCATGCGCAAGCGCGCCGGGTTGGCGCGCGCTCTGGCGCTTGACCCCGAAATTCTTTTCTTTGACGAGCCTTCGGCTGGTCTGGATCCGGTCAGCGCGCGGCAACTTGATGACTTGATCCTCAGTTTGCGGGACGGGCTGGGCGTCACGCTGGTGGTGGTGACACACGAGCTGGCCAGTATTTTCGCCATAGGTGATAACTCGATTTTTCTGGATGCCGCGGGCAAGACGCCGATTGCCGGCGGTCATCCGCGCGATCTTTTGGAAAATTGCCGGGATGCGCGTGTGCAATGTTTTTTAAGGCGCGGCGAATTGAAGGAATAGGGTCATGATTAAAAAAGCCAATCCATTGATCGTGGGCGCCTTTGTGCTGGGGGCGTTAATCCTTGCGGTGACGGGGCTGTTGCTTTTCAGTGGCGGTCATTTTTTTGACGATACTTTTCATTGCGTAATGTTTTTTGATGAGTCGATCAGCGGGCTGGATTCTGGCGCGCCGGTGGAGTTTCAGGGGGTGCGCGTGGGAACTGTGGCTGATGTCAGACTGGAAATACGGGCGGGGGAGCGCTATACGGTGTCCCGTCCGGTGCTGGTGCGTCTGGAAGGCAAGCGGGTAAAATTCGATGATGATGGCAATGACGATATCACAATTGAGGAGTTCATGGAGCAGATGGTGCGCGAGTCGGATATGCGCGCGCAACTGGCCATGCAGAGCCTGCTTACCGGAAAATTGAAAATCGAAATGGGTTTTTTTCCGGATACACCCGCGACCCGTCACGGCCTGCATCCGGAGTATTGGGAATTCCCGACGGTGCCGTCGCCCCTCCAGCGTTTCAGCCATGAAGTGGCCCAGATGCCCCTGTATGCGATTGTTTCGGAAACCCACAATGCCGTCAAGGGCATCGCCGATATTGTCACTTCGTCTGACACCCGCCAGGTCATCTCCAACCTGAACAACACCCTTGATAAAACGCACCTGATCCTCGCCCATGTGGAAGCCGAAATCAAACCGCTGCTGGCGGAAATCGGTTATACCGCGCAAACCCTGCGCCTGGCCACGGATGAGGATTCGCCACTGCGGCAGGAAGTTCTGCGGATGTTGGATGAGTTTGCATCCGCCGGCCGTTCGTTGCGTTTGTTGACGGATTACCTGGAACGGCATCCGGATGCCTTGTGGCGCGGAAAAAAATGATCATAATAAGACAGGATGGGAGATGTCCGATGAAAAAGTCTTCGCAAATGCGTGGTATGTTTTTGTTGTTGGGGATGACGGTTTTTATGTTGATCACGGGCGGGTGCGCGTCAACCCGTGAGGCGCGTTTCTTCATTCTGCCGGTCGATCCCGCGGATGTCCGGTTGAGCCGGGATGCCGCGCCTGCCCAGTTCAATGTCAGGCTGCTGTTGCCGCGTATTCCGGCCTATCTGGATCGACCGCAGTTGGTTACCCGTCTTTCGCAGTACGAAGTCCGGGGTAGTGAGTTCCACCGTTGGGGCATGCCTCTGGATAAAGGGGTGGCCCGGTTCCTGTCCGCCCGGCTGGGGGCGGAACTGCCGGAGGCTTGTGTGCAAATGGGGACCGGCGCAACTGCCGTTAAGCCGACGGATTACACCCTGTTGGTTGAGCTGGTGACGCTGGATGGAAAATTGGGCGGTGACATCGACCTGGTGGCGGAATGGACTCTGTTTGGCGCGGATAATCGCGCCGAACCGCTGGTCCGACGGCTGGAGCTGTACCGGCAACCTGTTGCAGGCGTCGATTACGACAATTATGTGGCGGCCCTGGCCGAAGCCCTGGGGCGTCTGGCGACCGATCTGGCCGCCGCGATCCGTGCACAACTTGCTAAAGATTAAAACCGGATATTGTGAAAGGTCGTTTATGAAAATGCTGGTCGGTATCAGTGCCTGTCTGCTGGGCGAAAATGTGCGGTATGACGCCGGACACAAGCGCGATGCTTATCTAACGGATGTGCTGGGTCGGTTTGTCGAGTGGTATCCGCTCTGTCCGGAAGTCGGCTGCGGATTGCCGGTGCCGCGTCCTCCTATGCATCTGGAAGCGCAGGAGGACCGCTTGCGGCTGGTCGCCAGTAAGACGGGCGAGGATCACACGCAACGCATGCTGCGCTGGACGGCACAGACGCTCGATAAATTGGAGACAACACCGCTCTGCGGGTTTGTTTTTAAAACGCGTTCGCCGAGTTCCGGGTTGAAGGATGCCAAATATTATACTCCGCAAGGCATGCCCGCCGGCCGCGGACCGGGTCTGTTTGCCCATGAATTCATCCGGCGCTTCCCCCTGTTGCCGGTGGAGGATGAGGGGCGTTTGAACAATGCCGCGCTGCGCGAGAATTTTATCACACGTCTGTTTGTCATGCACCGCTGGGAGACAGATGTGGCCGGGACGTCCGGTCGGATTACACGCCTGATTGATTTTCACGAACAACACAAGCTGTTGATTATGGCTCACAGCCCCGCCGGCCTTAAACAGTTGGGGCGGCTGGTGGCGGAAGGCCGGAGGGACAATCCGGAGCTGCGGGCGGATTACCTGGCCCAGTTGATGCAGATTCTGGGCCTGCGGGCGACTGTGCGAAAAAACGTCAATGTGCTGCAGCATATCATGGGGTATTTCAAACAAAACCTGGATGCGGACGAAAAACAGGAACTATTGGAAGTGATCGGTGAGTACCATGCCGGCCTGGTGCCGCTGATTGTGCCGGTAACGCTGCTGCAACATTATGTCCGCAAATATGACCAGCCTTATCTGCGCAAACAGGTGTACCTCCACCCGTTTCCGCATTGTGCCGTCTGGCGCGGGCCATTGATGCGCATACCGGGGCGCTGCTGGAATCCCTGCATGCCGATCTGGGCCGGAGCGCGCGGGATGCCTACGTCATGGAAATCGGATTCGTGCAGAGTGAAATCCGTTACGCGCTGCGGCATCTGCGGGCCTGGATGCGTTCGGACCGTCGGCCTGTGCCCCCCATTCTTTGGCCTGGGCGGGGTCTGGTGCATCCGGAACCGCTGGGCGTGGTGTTGATCATAGGACCGTGGAACTATCCGTTCCAGCTGCTTTTCACGCCCTTGGTCAGTGCGCTGGCGGCGGGGAATTGCGTGGCCTTGAAGCCTTCGGAATATGCGCCGTGTACGGCGGCGGTGATGCGCAGGATTGTGGCCGACGGTTGTGAACCGGAACATGTCGGCTATTTTGAAGGCGCTGCGGCTGCTGCTGCCGATCTGACGCACTTGCCGTTTGATCACATTTTCTTTACCGGCAGCGTGGCCACGGGACGCCGGGTAATGGCGGCGGCGGCGCAGGGGCCCGTCTCGGTCACGCTGGAATTGGGCGGTAAAAACCCCTGTGTGGTCTGTGCCGATGCCCGTTTGGATCAAGCCGCCCGCCGCATTGCGCGCGGGAAGTTCATGAATGCCGGGCAGACTTGCGTGGCGCCGGACTTCGTGATGGTCGCCGCCGATTTGCTGGAGCCGTTGCTGGATAAACTTGCCGCCACCATCAGCGACTTTTACGGCCCTGATCCGCGCCTTAGTCCGGACTATGGCCGCATAATCAATGATGCGCATTTTCAGCGGCTGCAGGCCTGCCTGTCCGGTGGCCGGATCGTCTGCGGCGGGCAATCTGATCGGACCGAACGATACCTGGCGCCAACCGTGATGCGGGATTTGCCGCCCGACGCGCCCGTGCTGAGCGAGGAAATCTTCGGCCCCATCCTGCCGGTGCTGGCCTTTGATGAATTGGATGAGGTTTTTGCATACTTGCGCCATAACGCCAAGCCTTTGGCGCTATATTGCTTTACCGAATCGGGCCGGGTGCGCCGCCGCTTTCTGGCAGAAACCGCCTCCGGCGGCCTGGCTTTTAACGATACGGTGAATCATCTACTGGCCAAGACGCTGCCGTTTGGGGGGGTGGGCGCCAGTGGCATCGGCGCCTGCCATGGCGCCGCCGGATTCGCCGGGTTTACCCATTACCGCAGTGTGCTGCATCGCTCCAGCCGGCTGGATTGCCGTTGGCTCTATCCGCCGCTGAAAACGCCCCTGCACGTGCTCAAGCGGTTCTATGGGTTCTTGCTGGGCGGGTGAGTTTAGCCCGCGGGTTGGATGGGGGCGAAATGTATGGTTGCCCGCCCTCGTCATATCAAAAATTTGTCTTGCATTCCGCCGGGTGATCGGCGGTCGCTTCCGCCAGGCTCAACAGAAAAGTGTAAAGCAGGGCCAATTCGCGCAGCCGCTCCCGGCGTCCGGACTGGCCGGCATGGCCGGCGTTCATCTCGGTTTTGAGCAGGATGTCGGTGGCGGCCGTGTTGTGCGCCCGCAGACGGGCCGCCCATTTGGCCGGCTCCCAGCAGGGGACCTGTGAATCGTTGCGGGCGGCCGTAATCAGCAGGTGCGGGTAGGCCTGCCGGGCGATATTGTCATAAGGGGCGTAGGAGGCCAGACACTCCCATTCCTGCGGTTTTTCCGGATGGCCCCATTCGTCGTATTCGAAACTGGTCAGCGGCAGGTTCGGGTCGGCCATGGTTGTCAGCGGATCGACAAACGGCTTGCAGGCATAAACTCCGTGGAACAGGTCGGGACGCATGTTGATCACTGCTCCCAGCAGCAGCCCACCGGCGCTGAGGCTTTCGGCGTAGAGCTGATCGCGGCGGGCCAGGCCGCAGTCAGCCAGATGCTCGGCGCAGGCAATGAAATCAGTAAAGGTCTGCCGCTTGTTCATTCGTTTGCCCGCTTGATGCCAATGACAGCCTAGTTCGCTGCCGCCGCGCACATGGGCCATCCCGTAAATGAATCCGCGGTCCAGCAGGACCAGGCGGGACTGATCGAAATAAACGGGAATATTGGTGCCGTATTCGCCGTAGCCGAACAACAGCAGAGGGGCTGGTCCCCGGCGCGGTGTGTCCTTGTGATAAACCACGGAAATGGGGACGCGCACACCGTCCGGAGCTCTGGCCCATAGTCGTTCGGTTACGTAGTTTCCGGGTTGATAGCCGGGTGGTTCCTCGCGCCGGACCAGCGCGAGCCTGCGGTCGGACATCTGATAATCAAAAAACGTTACCTGGTGCCTGAGCGAAGTGAAGCCGACGCGCACCAGGTCGGTGTCCAGGGTGGGGTTTTCCTCCAGCCAGACATGGCAGACCGGTTCCGGCATGGGGGCGGTATGCAGTCGGGCGTCCCGGCGGTCAAGGATAAAAAGCCGCTGAGCGCCATCCTGAAATCCGGTCAGGGCGATGTGATTGCGGAATACGGCCATTTGCTCCAGCAGCCGGCCCTTTTGCCCCGGCAGCAGTTCGCGCCATTCCTCCGGCGAGGAATGCGGCCGGATTTCCGCCTCGCATAGCCGGAAATCCGGAGCCTGCCAGTTGGTGCGCACGATGAAGCGCCGGCCGTCATCTTCCAATTCATACTGGTGCCCCTGACGCCTTGGACAGAATACCTTGAATTGGTCCTGCGGATTGCTGGCATCGAGATACAGGATTTCCTCGGCGTCATTGGCGTAGGCGTTCAGCAGGATGAACCGCCGCGAGCGGGAGGCCAGCAACAGGCAGCGGAAGGCCGGGTCAGGCTCCTCGTACACCACCGGATCCCGGATGGGGTCCGTGCCAACCGTATGCCGCCGGATCTGCCAGGGTCGGTAAGTATCCGGTTCCAGCAAGGTGTAGAAGACCGTGCGGTTATCCTCGGCCCAGACG
>JAIVGW010000233.1:0-2905 GCA_020201415.1 Lentisphaerota bacterium | reverse complement strand
GGCGTAGAAAAACCGGGTAATCGTCATGCTGGTTAAAACGTGTGCGATACATATAAGGGCCGCTGCAGTACCCGGCGGACCCCTCGTCGGGCGGAGTCAGAGCCCGCATTTCCTCCAACAGGGATTGCCGCAAGGCCTGCCATGGCGCCATGACTGTTTCCAGGTGTGCGTTGTTGGCCCGTAAAAACTCCTGCATGCGCGGGGCATCCAGATCCTGCATCCAGCGATAATCGTCGGTGCGGGAGCGGCCATGCAGCGTGATGGTTTCCGGGCGGGTCGGCGCCGCCGGCGGCCGGGATTGATGTGGTGCTGTGGCGTAAAGCATGAATTAATATTAACGGACGTCGCGGAGTATTGCACGTAAAAAGCCCTGCTTCTTCAATCTGGTCTGCGCCCGACGCGCTTGATTTGATGTTTGACATCCGGATCGCATCAATTAAAATAAAATCATGAAATTTCGCATGTATTTAATGTTGCCTTTACTGCTGGCGGGGTTGACGGCGCAGGGGCTGGAGCCGTTGTCGCGGGCCAGGCTCCTGGCCGACCGCTCCGCGGTGACACCGGGGGGCCAGGAAACGCTGGGACTGCAACTGGTGATGGCTCCGGGGTGGCATACCTACGCCGATCCGCCCGGCGATTCCGGCATGGCCCCGCGCATTAACTTCAAGCAACCATCGGATTTGCGGGACGCGTCCTGGCGTTTCCCGCCACCCCACGCTTTCAGGGACGCCGCCGGGGTGACCTACGGTTATGAAAATGTGGCGCTTTTGCTGATAGATGCCCGGGTCCCGCCGGATGCGCCGGTCGGCGGTAATTGGACCGTGCGGGCTGATGTGGAATGGCTGATCTGCCGTGAATTGTGCCGGCCGATGTTTGCGACGGTTGAATTGGAGTTGCCTGTCCGCGATCGGGAAGTTTTATTCCCGAATTGGACGCCGCTGCTGCGCCGGGGCGGCTGGCCGGCTGCGCGGGAATGAATGTAATCAATCGGTTAAACATCAGGAGGACAATATGCACAAGGCAAAAATGTGGTTGGGTATTGTGGCCGTCATGCTGCTCGGATTCGGAGCAAGAGCTGAAAAACAGGCGCCCGGATTCGAGCTGCCGGATGTGCAGGGTAAGACTTATAAGCTGGCCGATAATCTCGGTAAAATCGTGGTGCTGGAATGGACCAATTACGATTGCCCGTTCGTAAAGAAATTCTATACTGCCGGCGCTATGCAGGAACTGCAACGGGAAGCCGTCGCGCGCGGCGTGGTCTGGCTGAGCATTTGTTCTTCGGCGCCCGGGAAACAAGGCCATTTCGAGCGGGATGAGTGGTTGCGGCGCATGCAGTCCGCCAAGGTCGCCGTGCCGGTGCTGCTGGATCCGGACGGCAAGGTTGGCCGGGCCTACGGCGCCAAGACCACGCCGCACATGTTTGTCATCGATGCCGAAGGGCGTTTGGTTTACCAGGGTGGGATTGACGATCAGCCTTCGGCCCGCGCGCAATCTTTGGAGGGTGCCCGTAATTACGTGCGTGAAGCGCTGCAGGCGCTCTGGGATGGGCAGCCGGTGCCGCTGGCCGAAGCCAAGCCTTACGGTTGCTCGGTCAAGTATTGAGGATGCATGCCGGATGGGGCGGGGGCAGCGGATCAACCGGCACTACAAGTCCCGTTTGAAAATTGTGGCGACCAAGGATCGCGCCCGTGCGCTGGACGGCGCCGATGCGGCCATTGCCTCGATCGGCGTGCATGGACCGTCTAAGCAGTGGCATAAGCTGGATGTTGAAGCCGTGGCCCAATTCGGCATCATGCAGACTACCGGCGACACCGTCGGCCCGTCGGGTATTTCCCAGGGGTTGCGCATCATCCCTATTTTTGTCGATCTGGCCAAGGCCATGGAACGTTATTGTCCCGGCTGCTTCCTGCTGAATCACTCCAATCCCATGGGGCCCATCTGTCGCGCCGTCACCAAGACCTCATCCATCCCGATCATCGGTTATTGCCACAATGTGGCCGGGGGCATCGGTACATTCGCGAAGGTGCTGGGCGCTCAGCCGTCGGAGTTGGACGTGGTGGTGGCGGGCGTCAACCACATGATCTGGCTGCTGGGCCTGCGCCGCAACGGTCAGGATGTTTACCCTGAGTTCCGCCGGAAATTCCTGGCGGAGAAGCCGAGGGCCACACGGATGTTCACGCGTGAATTGATGGAGCTTACCGGGCTGTATATGTTCGGCGGCGACCGGCACATCATCGAATTCTTCCCGCAGGCCCGCCGGGCGGACAAACCCGGGAATATTCCCTATGAGATGCAATGGCGCTCGGACATGATCGACGGCAAGAAACTCAACAAGGAGCTGACAAAAAATACGTCGAAATTAGTGGATCGGGCCAAGGGCAAGGCGCCCTTGCTGGTGCAGCGTGAAATGAGTCCGGAGGCCATGGGGTTGCAGATCAAGGCCCTGCTGACGGGCCCGGACAAGGTCCACGTGGTGAACGTCACCAACAACGGCGCGGTGACCAATCTGCCGCCTTGGGCGCTGGTGGAATTGAAGTCGATCGTGGGCCCACATGGCGCCCGCCCGGTCATGGTCGGCGAGCTGCCGGCTGTGGCGGCGCGCTGGACTTTGGCGCAAATCTATGCCCACGAACTGCTGGTGGATGCCGCGATCGAAGGCAGCCGCGAGAAGGCCATCCAGGCGCTGGCTTCCGATCCGATGATTCGCGATTTCGATGAGGCACGCAATGTTTTGGATGCCATGATCAAGGCGCAGGGGCGGCGCCTGGCGCGATTCCGCTGATCTTCTGGTTCCGTAGGTAAACACATCAAACGGCCTGTGCCTGACCGGTGCAGGCCGTTTTTTTCACGGGACTCAGCCCGGCAGCCCGAGTTCCTGCAGGATGATGGCCGCGGCATTTTCCGC
>JAIVGW010000190.1 GCA_020201415.1 Lentisphaerota bacterium | reverse complement strand
GTTTTCAGTCGCTGTATTTTTACTGCAACGAAGATGCTTTCGACATGATGGATCAGTTCCGGCAGGCGGCCGGGCCTGACGCCGATCTGCAGACCCTGTCGCGGGGCGTGAACGTGGTGGGGCTGGATTCCCAGCCCAGCGACGTGATCGAGATGCACGCGCGCCTGTTCAAGAAGCACGGGATCACCACCATCCGCAATTTCGACGCCTTGAACGACGTGCAGAACCTGATCTACAGCGGTCAATGCATCCGCGATGCCGGGCTCAAGCATCAGGTATGCGTCACCATGATGGAACTGCCCCCCGGCTGCAGCGGCGCGCATGATCCGGAATTTTACGAGCGCACCCTGCGCCAGATTCTGGATGCCGAAATCCCCTTCGACTCGGTTTGTTTCAAGGACGCCTCCGGCACGGCTGTACCCGCCTCGGTTTATGCTACGCTCAAGCGGGCCCGTAAGATGCTGCCGGAAGGCACCCTGCTGCATTATCACACGCACGAAACCGCCGGCATCGGCGTGGCGGCCTACATGGCGGCGCTGGAGGCCGGCGCCGACTCCATTGATCTATCCATGGCGCCTGTCTCCGGCGGCACCTGCCAGACCGACGTGGCGGTCATGTGGCACGCCCTGCGCGGCTCGAATTTTGACCTGGGAATCGATATCGATCGCATCATGCAGGCCGAAGAGGTCTTCAAGGAATGCATGCAGGATTACTTCATGCCGCCGGAGGCGCTCAAGGTCGAACCGATGATTCCGTGGAGCCCGATGCCGGGTGGCGCACTGACCGCCAACACCCAGATGTTGCGTGACAACGGCATCATGGACAAGTACCCGGCCATTATTGCCGCCATGCGTGAAGTCGTCAAACTTGGCGGCTTCGGCACTTCGGTGACGCCGGTCTCCCAGTTTTATTTCCAGCAGGCCTTCAACAACGTGATGTTCGGCCCCTGGAAAAAAATCGCCGAAGGCTATGGCAAAATGGTGCTGGGCTACTTCGGCCGCACACCCACCCCGCCCGATCCGGAAGTGATCAGATTGGCCTCCGAACAACTCAAGCTGGAACCGACCAAGCTCTCACCCATGGAAATCGACAATCGCAACCCCAAAAAGGGTTTGAAGGCCGCCCGTGAGCGGCTGATTGCCGCCGGTGTGGCGGAAAGCGATGAAAACCTTTTCATCGCCGCCGCCTGTGAGGACAAGGGCGTAGCTTTTCTCAAGGGTGAAGCCAAGGTCATGGTGCGCAAGGACGCGCGCGCTAAAAAGCCCGCAGCGTCGGCAGCCGCCGGACCGGCCAGCTATACCGTCAGCGTGGCCGGCAGGGACTACACTGTGCTGCTGGAAAACGGTCAGGCTGTCGTGGACGGCAAATCATACGAATTCAAGGTCCGGGAAGGCGGCGAACCAACCAAAGCAGTGCCACAGGACAAGTCCCAGGCCACGACGGCCGACGCCAAGTCGGTCAAGGCGCCCATGCCCGGCGCCGTGGCACGCGTTAACTGCCAGATCGGCCAGCATGTCGAAGCCGGAGCCATCCTGCTGGTGCTGGAAGCCATGAAAATGGAAATAGAGGTCAAGGCGCCGGTGGCCGGCACGGTCAGCGCCATTGCCGTCTCCAAGGGCACCCAGGTGACCGCGGGACATGTTCTGCTTTACATCAACTAACGGGAGTAAGCGTTGCAAATCAGATACCTAATTGCATGTTTAGCGGCCGTCCTGCTATGCCAGACGGCCTCCGCCGATATCGTCCAGCCGGAAAGCCGTCCGCCGGAACAACACCTGTCATTCGTTACCGCCGTGCGGAATCTGGTCGAATCCACCGGCATTTACGGTTTTCTACGCACGGAGCGCGAGCAGGCCAGCGAGCCCGGTTCACCCGGACTG
>JAIVGW010000448.1 GCA_020201415.1 Lentisphaerota bacterium | reverse complement strand
TGGCAATCCCGTCGCAAATGCCGATGGTGTTGAATTCGAACGGTACGCCGCCGGCCTGCCGGATTTGTTTGCATATCAGACGGCCGATGGTGTTAAGGTGTTTGTGGCCGGGAATGATTTCAACAAACGAATTGCACACTCCGATGAATGGTTTGCTGAAATCTTCGCCGGTCAGGCCCACTGCGCGCAACAGGCTGCGATGGGGCGCGCGTTCCGTGCCCTTTTTGATTTGATCACTATTCATGGCTGCTGGTCTCCGGGTTCAGGGAAAACTCACCGGCCGGCCCTGTGGCGCCAACGGCACGCCGCCGGGCGTAATCCGGCGCAAAACATGTAAAATTCTATCATGTCCGTTTTCTCGATCACAAGTAAAAACACCGGGAAAATTCTTGCGAATAGTCGCTTTCATATTGTACATTATCAATTATGCAAATAAATGACGGATGGCTTGTGCCTGTCTGCCGGAGAGGGGGAACTGTGGGTTTTATGAAAAAGTGGGGCTGGCGGTGTTGGCTTTGGTCATTTTGCCTGATCTTGATGTGCACGCTGGGCTGCCGCCGCCATGACATACGGGAGGTAACTTTGCATGTGCCCGGGTTGCATGGGCCGGAATGCGCTCGGGTGATTCAGGATGCCTGCATCCGTTACCCGGGGATCAAGTCCATCCGACCTGATTATGAACGGCAGGCATTGCAGGTGACTTACAATTCCATGGAAATTGCCCTGAAAAATATCGAGTACCTGATAGTTATGGCCGGTTTTGATGTTAATGATCTGCAGGCGCGACCCGAGGCAGCCGCTAAATTACCGCCGGAATGCCGCTAGCCTGCTTTATTCACACTGGAGCCGGGGTGCCCTCACCCCGGTTCTGGTTGGAGCCGGGGTGCCCTCACCCCGGTCCTTCCTATAATACAGGTTTGCCAATGCAGACGTTGATTGATCAATTTTTGGATTATGTGAGTTTGGAACTCGGGCTGAGTTCCAATACGCGCGCGGCTTATGCCGGCGATTTGCATAAGTTCAAGGAGTTTCTGGAACGGCGCCGGCGTCTGGTGCTGAACACGCTGACCCGTGAAGATATCACCGATTTTCTGATGGCCGAGCGCCGGCGCGGCATGAGTCTCAACACCATTTCACGGTTGTTTGTCAGCATCAGAGTCTGGTTGCGTTTTTTGCATCAGGAAGGCCTGCTGGCGCGCGATGTGGCGGAGGTCATGGACGCTCCCCGCCTGTGGAAGGTGTTGCCCGCCACCATGTCGCTGCGGGAAGTGGACCGCTTGTTGAGCGCTCCGCAGGGCGACGGTGCGCTGGCGCGACGTGATCGGACCCTGTTGGAGACTTTTTATGCAACCGGGCTGCGCGTTTCGGAACTGTGCGGACTGCGATTGACGGATCTGCATTTCGATGCTGGTTTTCTGCGCTGCCGCGGTAAGGGTCAGAAGGAACGGGTCGTGCCTTTTTCGGAAAATTGTTCCCGCCTGCTGCGGGAATATCTTGATGAAGTCCGGCCGATGATATTGAAGGGCAAAAGCGTGGGGGAGGTTTTTGTTTCACAGCGCGGCCGCAGCCTGAGCCGTAAGACCGTGTGGCGCATGGTGCGTCGTTATGCGCGGCTGGCCGGCATTGACAAGCCTGTTACGCCGCACACCCTGCGCCATTCCTTTGCCACGCACCTGTTGTATAATGGTGCGCCACTGCGGGTGATTCCGTTGATGACAATCAGCGCCTGGAGTTCCTGGGCGATGCGGCGCTGGGGCTGGTGGCCAGTGATTACCTTTTTGACAAGTATCCGGAACTGCGGGAAGGTGGTTTGACACGGCTGCGCAGCCGTTTCACCAGCGGTGAGGCTCTGGCGCGGGTCGGGCATCACCTGGGGTTGGGGGCCTACCTGTTCCTGGGGAAGGGCGAACACAAAAGCGGCGGACGGCGGCGCGACTCGAATGTGCTGGATGCCCTGGAGGCCATCTTGGGAGCGGTGTATCTGGATGGCGGATTGAAAGCTGTCAGAAAGATTTTCAACAAGGTGTTTTTGCCGCTGTTCGAGGTTGATCCGGAGGATTACTGGAGCGATAATCCCAAGGGACACCTGCAGGCGCTGGCCCAGCAGCGCTGGAAAATCGGGCCGCGTTACGAAGTGTTGCAGCGCGTCGGCCCGGCGCATGCGGCGCGGGTAAGTGTGGCTGTCAGTGTGGGGGAATATGCCCGTGCGGAAGCGAGCGGACCCACCCGCCGTGACGCGGAACGTCGTGCGTCCGCCAGGTTGCTGTCGCAATTAAAGCAGGAGCACCGCCCGCGCGCCCGACAAGGTGGCCGTGGTTAAAATCACCTTGCTCTGGCGCGCCGTCGGGGTATAATCCCCCCCTAAGTAGGTGTGATGGCTGTGGTTTTGCAAATCATGAAGCTGCATCAGCGGATTTGCGCGGGAGGCAGACGGATCGACTATGAGCCTGCATGTAAATTTGATTCTGGACAGTGAGCTGCGCAGTGGCAGTAAGATCAGCCGCCGCTTCGTGCTGCGGACCTCAGTCACCGTGCTGGTTGGCCTGGTGCTGCTGGCCGCCGGCGCCCTGGTGCTGAGCGTCAGGAGCGCCAAACAGGCGCTGGCCTTTGCCAGGGAAGAGCAAAAGCGGATTGACCCGGTCTATCAGACCGTGGTAAGCAATCAGCAGGTTCTGGCCAAGCTCAACAAG
>JAIVGW010000447.1 GCA_020201415.1 Lentisphaerota bacterium | reverse complement strand
ATGTGGCGGATGTACCGCCGCCGCCGGGTTATACTCATTACCAGATCATCGAGCAGGACGATCCGGCATTTCTTTCCGGCACCTGGCATCCCCTGAACACCATGACCCAGGTGAGTTTTACCCAGCCGGTCGGGGACCAGACGGTAACGCTGTATGCCTGGCTGACAAACACCCTGGATTCCGTGCCCCTGGGGCGCGCCGCCGCCGAGATCAATTACACCACCGCCCTGCCGCAGCCGGCAGTCCATGAAAATCTTCTGCGTGAGACGGCGGGGTTCACCGTGCGGCTGTGGCCGGAGGACATAAATGCCGGCTCGACCGGCGGATTGTTTGCCGGCGCGCCGATTCCCATCCACAGCATGGAGGCGTTGTGTGTGGATGACGAGACGCCGGCTGATGAATTTGCCACGCTGGATGGCGCCGGTGAATATCAATTGCTGCTGAAGGTGGTCAATGCGGCGGGCAATGTGGCAACATCCGCGCTTGCGTGCAGTGTTTCGGTGCAGGAGGCGACGGACCCGCCCACTGACGGCCAGCGTTACGTGGCGGTGGGGAATCTGCACGCGGCGGCGCCCTATGATTCCTGGACGACGGCGGCGGCTTCGATTCAGGATGCGGTAAACTCTGCCGATTCCGGCGATGTGATACGGGTGTGGGCCGGCCGCTATCGCGCACCACCCAATGCCGTTGATGGCAATGGCGCCCTGAATGTTGTCAATATCGATCGTCCGGTCACAATTATTTCCGTTGGTTCCGCGGACGACACCTTGATTGACGGCAACGGGCAAAACCGGCCGTTACGTATCAACTATGCCGATACGGTTATTCCTCTTGTAATTGACGGCTTTGCCATAACTAACGGCCTGGCGCCGTCCGGCGGCGGGGCCTATTACAATAACAATAACAATATCACGCATTACCTTAATTGCAACTTCATCAGCAATATCGCTGCCTACACCAAAAGTTCGCATGGCGGCGGGATCTACGCCGGCAGTGCCCGCCTGGTGGTTTCCAATTGTGTGTTCCGTCATAATCGTGTGATCGCCCCGGCCTTAGGAGGGGCCATATATAAAATCGGCGGCAGGGCCGAGATTTATGATTCAATATTTGAAGATAACACCGCTAATCACACTACCCACCAGTATGGCGGTGCGCTGGTGCTGACCGGCTCCAGCAACAGTAATACGATCGAACGCACGCAATTTCTTTATAATCGAGCATCGACTAGCGGTAACGCAGGGTCCGGCGGCGGCGCGATTGCCTTCCGTGGCAATAACGGCATCTTGAATTTGCGCGGTTGTCTGTTTATTGGCAATGTGGCCTATAATCCCGGCGGGGTGATTCGATTACAGAGTGACACCAACATGGCTCTGACGTTTGAGAATTGTACGCTGGTGAATAATTCAGCGCGTGCCATATCCATACGTGGCGGGTCAGGCGTTTTGTCGCTCTATAATACTGTGTTTTACGATAACACCTCAAATGATATTGCCACCATACCGGCCGGTTGGAAGCCGGTTATTGCGTTTAACAACAATATCATGTCATTACAGACGGCCGGCGATTTTCCGGATTTTGCGGCCAACAACAATACCAGCGTCGATCCTGAATTTGTTGATCTGGCGGGCGGCAATCTGCGCTTGACACCCGGTTCACCCTCTCGCAATACCGGACTGAACCAGCCGGCCTGGATGTTTTCTGCTTCAGACCCGGACGGCAATGCACGGATCAGCGGTGCAACTGTGGACAGGGGCTGCTATGAGTACCCGTTTGCCATCGAGCCTTCCACGGACACTATCTCCATCGGCGCCTGGGACGGGCGCGCGGGCGCCGGCATGCTTGAAGTAGCCAACAACGGCATGCCGACCAATGCCTGGCTGGACTTGACCAGGAC
>JAIVGW010000446.1 GCA_020201415.1 Lentisphaerota bacterium | reverse complement strand
GCCGGACGGTTATCACGATATTAAGAGTCTGTTGGCGCCTATCGACCTGCACGACCGCCTGTCCATGGAGGTGACGGACGGGGGCATTGAAGTGCTGGCCGATACCACGGTGCGCCTGCCCGGTTTGCCGGGGGAATTCAACATGGGGCCGGTGGAGGACAACCTGGTGACCCGTGCGGCGCATTTGCTGCGGGAGGCTGCCGGTTGCCGGCAGGGCGTGCGTATCCGGTTGGAAAAGCACATACCTATTGCCGCGGGGCTGGCCGGCGGCAGCGCGGATGCCGCCGCCACGCTGCTGGGATTGAATCGCCTCTGGTGTGCCGGGCTGCAACAGACGGATCTGTTGGAACTGGCGCGGCGCCTGGGGTGCGATGTTCCGGCCCTGGTGCATGGCGGGGTGGTGTGCATGTCCGGCCGTGGCGATATCCTGGAGCCCGCTGACTGGCGGCCGGGCTGGCGGCCCTGGCTGCTGCTGGTCAATCCGGGTTTTGTCGTGTCCACCGGCGACATTTACGGAAGATACAGACCATGCTTGACTTCCAACGGGGAAAACTCTAGATTTGACGCTCTGCTTGATACCGTGAAAAACGGAGATGGCGGAGGTTTGGCGCGCGGGTTGTTCAATGCCTTGCAGGAGACTGTGTTCGAGAAGTATCCGTTGTTGCGGATGCTGCATGTGTCCCTGGAGGAAGCCGGCGTGAAGGCGTTGTTGTCCGGTACCGGCGCCACAATTTTTGGTCTGGTGCGGGATGCCGAGCACGGTTGTAAAGTGGCGGAAGTCCTGTGCGACAGATTGGATGTGCCGCTGTGGTGGCGGGTGGTGCAGGTGCTTGAGGACCGGACGCAGTGGTGAATAGTGCCGTTGCGGCCGTGCGGGCTTTGCGGGCGGCGCATAGTGCCCGATGGTGTAATGGCAGCACACGGCCCTTTGGAGGCCAGAGTCTAGGTTCGAGTCCTAGTCGGGCAATGTCGTAACGGCCATGGTAGCCGGGCGGTCGAAGTACGGAGTCAGATTAATGAAAATCTTTACCGGGAACGCCAATCCCAAGTTGGCTGAAGGCATTGCGCGTCATCTGGACGTGCCTTTGGGCGGAATCCAGATCATGCGTTTTCCCGACGGCGAAATATCCGTCAAGATCATGGACAACATCCGCGGCAAGGATGTGTTCATCATCCAGCCGATCTGTTATCCGCCCAATGAAAACATCATGGAGTTGCTGATTGTTATCGACGCCATGCGTCGCGCCTCGGCGGCCCGCATTACCGCCGTGATTCCCTTTTACGGCTATGGCCGCCAGGACCGCAAAGACCAGCCGCGTGTGCCCATTACTGCCAAGCTGGTGGCCAATCTTCTGACCGTGGCCGGCGCCAACCGTGTGCTGGCCATGGATTTCCACGCCCAGCAAATCCAGGGGTTTTTCGATATTCCGGTCGATCATCTCTATGCTTCGCCGGTGATAGTCCGATACCTGCGCGAAAAAAAACTCGGGCCGACGGTGATTCTTTCGCCCGATCCGGGCGGTATGAAAATGGCCTATGCCTATTCGCGGCTGCTGCATGCCGGGCTGGCGATTGTCGCCAAACAGCGAACCAGCCCTTCCGAAGTCGAAGCTTTTCACCTGGTGGGCGATGTCCGGGATAAGACCGTGATCCTGTCCGATGACCTGATAAGCACGGGCGGGACTCTCAGCGCGGCCGCGGGTCTGGCCCGGAAGCACGGCGCCAAGACCATTTATGCCGCCATAACCCACGCGATGTTCGTGCCAACCGCTTTCCAACGCCTGCAAAATTGCGCCATTGACGAGTTTGTGGTTACCGATAGCGTGCCCATACGCGAAACCACCGATTGTATCAAAATCACCGTGCTGTCGGTGGCGGAATTGCTGGCCGAGGCGATTTGCAGAATTC
>JAIVGW010000445.1 GCA_020201415.1 Lentisphaerota bacterium | reverse complement strand
GCGCCGGGGGGCGCGGCGTGGGCGGCTATATCAGGTATTTCAGCGAGGCGCCCATGCCCGTGGAACTGGCGGCAATTGCCGATCCGTCGGAGCGGAACGTTCAGCGCTGTCTGGAACAATTGGATAACCAAGCGGCCAAGCCATCGATTTACACCGACTGGCGTGTCATGCTGGAGCGCGAGGCGCCTTTTGACGGGGTGATCATTGCCACGCCCAATTATCTGCATTACGCGCCGGCCATGGATTGTTTGCGTCACGGGGTCAAGGCCATCGCCTTGGAGAAGCCGCTGGCGCCGACGCCGGAAGATTGCGCGGAAATTGTGGCGGAGGCGCATGCCCAAGGCGCGGGTGTGCAGTTGGGTTTTGTGCTCCGATCCACGCCTTTTTACAAAAAGGTCAAGGAGTTGCTGGAGCAGGGTGTGGTGGGGCGTATCACCACCATCCAGGCGGACGAACTGGTTGAATTGCGCACCACTTCGGTTAATTTTCGCAGTCCATGGCGGCGCTACACCGACCTCGGCGGCGGAACCATGCTGGAGAAATGCTGTCATGATATGGACATGCTGACATGGCTGGTCGGCTCGCGGCCGTTGCGCGTCAGCTCGTTCGGCGGACGTGCGATTTTCCAATCCAATCCCACGCTGCCGGACCGCTGCGGGGAACACTGCCCGGCCCATGCCTCCTGTCCGTATTACATTGGCCGCAGGGAAATGGCTGAGCCGCTGAAGGCCAAACTGGAGCCCCTATGCGTTTATAATTCCGGGGCTGACGTCATGGACCACCAGTCGGTCCAGATAGTTTATGCCAACGGCACTATTTGTAATTTTGTCATGAATTTCCACACATCAGGGGAGCGGTCATCCCGCAACCTGCATATTATCGGCACCCGGGGGCGCATCTGGGGCAACATGGGCGCAAACCAATTGTGGTCGCAGGACCTGTCCGGAGCCGGCGAAACCGCACATCCGATCATGACTGACGGTTCGGGCCACGGTGGTGGCAATCGTAATCACGCCCTCGCTTTTTTGCGGCTGGCCGCGGGCGGGGAGGTTGATTCGGTGGCGACGGCCTATGACGCCTACCTAAGTGCCATGCTGTGTTTTGCCGCGGATCGTTCCTGCCGCGATGTGCGCCAGGTGAGCCTGCGTTACCCGCACACCCGTCATATTGAAATAGATTAAAGGAGATTAACATCATGTCCCGACCAAATGTGCTTTTTATAATGAGTGATGACCATGCCGCCCATGCCATAAGTTGCTACGGCTCGCGCATTAACCGGACACCCCACATTGACCGGATTGCCAGCGAGGGCGCGCGTTTCGATCGTTGTTTCTGCACCAACAGCATCTGTGAGCCATCACGGGCGGCTATCCTGTGCGGCACCTACAACCATGTCAACAAGGTCACCACCCTGGGCGCCCACATGGATAATCGGCTGCCCAATATGGCCAAGGAGTTTCAGCAGGGCGGGTATCAGACCGCCATTTTCGGCAAGTGGCATCTGGGCGAGGGGCCGGCGCATGAGCCGACCGGTTTCGACGTCTGGAAGGTGCTGATCGGGCAGGGCGAATATCATAATCCGCGGCTGGTGGAAAACGGTGTTACCTGCCAGCACACCGGCTATGCCACCGACATCATCACGGATAAAACGATTGATTATATTAAAAATCGCGACCGGGAGCGCCCTTTTTTCTGCTGTTGCCACCATAAGGCGCCGCATCGTGCCTGGGAGCCGGATGCCAAGCATATGGATCTGTTCAAGGACGAATCATTGCCGCAGCCGGATAATCTCAAGGACGATTACGCCACCCGCGCCCCGGCCGCGCGCGAGGCGCGCATGCGGGTAGCAGATCACATGTCGTACCGTGACTTGAAACTCGTGCCGCCGGAGGGCTGCAAGGTGTCGGAA
>JAIVGW010000444.1 GCA_020201415.1 Lentisphaerota bacterium | reverse complement strand
CATGTGCTGGCGGTGAATTCCGGTACCAGCGCCCTGATTGCCGCGCTGGTCGCGGCCGGCGTCGGTCCGGGGGATGAAGTGATCGTGCCGGGCTATACCTTCTTCGCCAGCGCTTCGGCGGTGGTTGTGGCGCGCGGCATACCGGTGATCACGGATATTGACGAATCGCTGACCCTGGATCCGAAGGCCGTGGAGCGCAATATAACATCCAAAACCAAGGCCATCCTGCCGGTGCACATGCTGGGCCTGCCGGCCAAGATGGATGAATTGCGCGCCGTGGCGGATCGGCATGGCCTCAAAATTATCGAGGATGCTGCCCAGGCTTTCGGCGGCAAATACAAGGGGCGTTATCTGGGCGCCATCGGCGATCTGGGTTGTGTCAGCCTGGACGCCTACAAGGTCATCGGCACGGGGGAAGGCGGTCTGGTGCTGACGGATGACGAGTGGCTCTACATGCGGGCGCAAAGCTATCACGACACCGCCGCCTGCTGGCGTCCGGAGCGTTACGCCCGGGAACGCCGCCAGGGCGAATTGTTCTGCGGTGAAAATTACCGCATGCCGGAACTCTGTGCCGCGGTCGGGATTGCCCAGATGCGCAAACTGGACGCCATCAATGAAGCCACCCGGTCCGCCTGGCGCCAATACCGCGAACAGGTGCGTCTGCCCGGGTGTGCCAAGTGGGTGGAATGCAACGACCCCGAAGGCGTTTGTGGTTACATTCTGGGGATGTTGTTTGAAAACCAGGACCAGGCTGTCCAGGCCATTAATGCCAAAATTGGTCTGGGTGGGATGGCCGCCAAGGATACCCGCGGGGTGCGGGACTGGCATGTCTATTGGAATTGGGAGCATATTATGGAGCGCAAGACATCCACTCCCGAGGGTTGTCCGTTTACCTGTCCGCATGTCGGGCAGCTGCCGGAATATTCGCCGGACATGTGTCCGCAAACCAAGGACATCATGCTGCGGCTGGCGACCTTTAGTGTCGGACGGAATTATGACGCTGATAAGGTTGCCGTCAAAGCGGCGCGCCTGACAGAGGGTTTGGCCGGGGTTTTCGGCTGATGGGGCTCTTGCCAAACCCCACGGGCGCGTTCATATTCGGCTCACCGAGATGGTTCGCCTTGCCCGTTTCGGCAGCAATCCGGGAAGGTAGGGCGAGGCGTCTCGCCGAGCCGCTGGGGTTTTGCAAGAATCTCTGATATAGTGACATTATGGATAATCGGAACGACGCATGAACTGGAAAAAAGTAGGAAGGGATCGGCGATCATGAGCAAATTGGATGTCTTGATTGATATGTTTTTCAAGGAACTGCCCTGGGAAAAAAGGGTGAAGGAGATTGCCCGTGCCGGATATCAATATATTGAAACCTGGCAGGGGCAGGATGCAGCTGTGCTGAAAACCATGCAGGCCGCCGGCCGGGATTGCGGCGTGGACTTGGTCAGCATCGTGATCAATTCCGCCAAGGAGGACCAGGTGGCGCCGATTCGCGCGGAAAATCTGGCGCGGTTCCTGGAGCAGGTTGATCGTTGCGCGGATAATGCCCTGGCAGCCGGTTGCCGCCAGGGGATTGTCACCACCGGCCAGGCGGTGCCGGGCCGCTCCGCCGCTGATCAGCGGCAAGCCCTGGTCGCGGCCTTGCAGGCGGCCGCGGACAAGATTTCCGGGAGGGGCTTCCGCATCAACCTGGAGCCTTTAAATACGGTGGTTGATCATGTCGGGTATTTACTGGATGATCCGCTCGAGGGGCTGGCGATTGTCCGGGAAGTGGCCCGGCCCGATGTGCGTTTGTTGTATGATGTCTATCACATGACGATCATGCGCGGCAATCAGACGGTGCTGATTGAGGAGCAGCTTGATTTGATAGGTCATTTTCATGCGGCCGGGACGCCGGGCCGCCACGAACCGTTTG
>JAIVGW010000189.1 GCA_020201415.1 Lentisphaerota bacterium | reverse complement strand
CAAAGGGACCACCGACACACCAACCGCTGCCTGGCGGCAGATCAACCTGCATGCCCAGTTCGCCGGCCGTAGCGATCGTATGCCGCACCATCTCCAACCATTCCGGCGAAAGATAGTCCAAAGGAGGCTTGGCGGAGTCACGCAGATGATAGATGCTGGTCAGCTCGACACCGCCCATTCCGGCATCATGATAAACCCGCAGCAGTCTGGAGATATTGGCCTTGTCAACGGCTGAGCCGGGCCACCACCAGCGAGTCCAAGGGCGGCATTCCGGCCGGATTTCCGGCCAATGATTTTGATTTGCAAACATGGTTACGAACCCTTATCTATTTTCTATATCCCAGCATTCCTTCATCCCAGCTTACCTCCCCATCCCAATCCCAGCATCCCTTCATCCCCGCCCGACCTCATCCCAGCATTTCTTTATCCATAAACGATCACCCCTCTTGCGTGGTGTATCCCGGCAAATCCAGCGGCACGCCGGCATAATCCTGAACCAGCAACCTTGCGTCCGGATCATCCAGGTAAGACTCGTCCTTCCTCGGATAAGCACGCCATTCCAGCATACCCCCTCGATCCTCCCAGGCATCGTCCATCCCCGATCTTTTCAGATACTCCAGCAGATTGCATTTGATCTTCAGTTTATCCGCCGCAACCTCATCAGATTCCACCAGATTATTTATTTCCGCCGGGTCGGCCTGCCGGTCAAAAAAGAACTCCTGGCCATCGCCCGCGGAATAGACGTATTTCCAGCGTGCGGTAGCCGCCAGATAAATTCCGCCGTCCCCGCGCGCAAATTGTGAATAGACTACGCGGTCGGGATCGGGGTTGTTCACAATGTCGTGCAAATCAAGTCCATCAAGTTCCAGCCCGGCGTGATCAGCGCCGCAGGCGCTTAGAATAGTAGGAAAAACATCGCACAGTGAAGTTGCCGTTTTGCAGGTTTTACCGGCAGGAAAACGGTCCGGATAACGCACCAGCAGCGGCACCCGTGCTGACGGATCATGCATACTGCGCTTGCCGAAGCAACCCAGGTCCCCCAGATGTTCACCATGGTCGGAAGTAAAGATAATCATTGTGTTATCAAGCTGACCAGTCTGTTCCAGGGACTCCAGAATACGCCCCACCTGGTAATCTACGAAAGAAATACAGGCATAATAGTAAGCCTTGATCATTCGCACCAGATTCAAGTCCGATCCATGATCGCGATATTTATAGCGATTCTGCAGCCGGTTGATCCAGGTCAGCAGTTCGGCGTCATGCCCGGAAGTCAATGGTAAAGGCATCTCCGGCAGCCGGTAAAGCTTATGCCAGGGCTTGGGCGGAGCCAAGGGCGGATGGGGATGGATGAAACTGGAAAACAGACACCAGGGTTGCGATTGGGCGGCGGCGTCATTCACAAATCTCACGGTATTATCACCGATCCATTGGGTGGGATGAGCCTCCTGCGGCAACGATGAAATCTGCGGGATGTAATACATCTCGCCGCGGGCGCCGTGCGGCTCGTAAGAATCGAAATTGTTGTCCTTGAGCCAGGCCACGTAATCGTCCATGGCCGGGTCGGACTTGCATTCCTCCTGCAGCAGTCTGGAATGAAACCCCCGCAAGGCCTTATGATCCTTGGTAAAATGGCATTTGCCGATGGCATGCGTCCGGTAGCCGTGCCGGCCCAGCAAGGCGGGATAGGACATGCCATTGTCATCCATCATGCGGCCGTTGGCGAATAAACCCGTACGCTGGGGATACATGCCATAGTGCATGCAACAGCGCGCCGGCACACAGACGGGTGACGGAGTGAAGCAATTTGTGAACGCCGTTCCTTCCCGTACCAATCGATCCAGATGGGGTGTCCTGATAACATCATTCCCCAGGGCCCGGATGGTATCGGCCCGCTGCATATCGGTAAAGAC
>JAIVGW010000443.1 GCA_020201415.1 Lentisphaerota bacterium | reverse complement strand
GCTTTGGGCCGTCAGAGATCCGTCGCGTGCCGTGAATCTGTTGCGCGATGCCCTTGCTCGTAATCCCGATGACCTGACCTTGCTGGATCTGCTGGCGCGGATACTGATGGCCCAGAATCGCGGCCCGGAGGCATTGGCAACATTTGAGCGGTTATTGGAAATTGTCGGCGATACTGAATCAGATCAGTTGACCGCCGTCTTCTTCGCGGGATACGCGGAAGCTGCCCGGATCAGCGGTCAGCTTGAGCGCGCCGGCCAGCTTTATGATCAGGCCTTACTCAAGGATCCGTTGCTGCTGGACGCTTATGTCGGGCTGGCTTTACTGCATTTGGAGTGCGGGCATAACGCTGCGGCCATGGAAGCCATGCGTCGAGCGCTGGAGGTTCTACCGGATCATCCCGGCGCGCATTACCTGGCCGGTCTGCTGGCCAACCGCGCCGGCGATCACGAGCTGGCGAGGACGGCTTTTGCGCGTGTGCAGGAACTGGAAGAACAGGATGACCGCGCTAATCCGCCTGATCTGACGGCTGAGTTTTATTTTAACTACGGCGCCGCCTGCGAGCGCGGTGGTTTTTACAAGCAGGCTGAAGAGTTGTTGCTGCGAGCCATAGCCATGGATGACCGCCATGCGGAGGCCTTTAATTACCTGGCCTACATGTGGGCGGAACAGGAGCGCAACCTGGAACAGGCTTTGTTTTATATCGAGCATGCCCTGGAGCTTGATCCTGAAAACGGCGCGTTCCTCGATACGCTGGGCTGGGTGTATTTTCGGATGGGGCGTATGGAGGAGGCGCGGGAGAAAATCGCCGAGGCCTTGCTGCGTCTGAAGGACGATCCCGTGGTGCTTGAGCATTATGGCGATATCCACCATGCCCTGGGCCATACCGATCAAGCCGTGAAATTCTGGCTGCGCAGTTGGCAGGCCGGCGCGCGCACGGCGGAGCTTGAAGAAAAACTGCGATCGGCCGGCGTGCTTCCGGAAATATCCGAAGAAGGCCCGGTCGGCGTTGAAAATGCACAACAAGAGGAGTGAAGCGATGAACAGCGAGCAGACACCTTGTCCGCAGGTGGTTATAATCGGCGGGGGCATGATAACCAATGACCTTATCCTGCCGTCGGTTTACCATCTGCAGCGCACCGGCCGGGTTGGCGCCCTCAGTGTTTGCGCCTTGAACGCTCCGCCGCTCAAGGCCCTGGCCGAGGCCGCGGACATCCGCGACGCTTTCCCGGGGCAATCATTCACGCCTTATCCCGCTCTGGATGAGCCGGCTGAGCGTAATTTTCCCGATCTCTACCGTGAGGTGCTGGCGGCATTGCCGCCGCGGCAAATCGTAATGGTGGCCATCCCCGACCAATTGCATTACCAGGTGGTGCTGGAGGCGCTGCAACATGATCAGCATGTGCTTTGCGTCAAGCCGCTGGTGCTGCAATACCGGCAGGCGCTGGAAATCGAGCAGTTGGCCGCCGCGCGCGGACTGTTTGTCGGCGTGGAGTATCACAAGCGTTTCGATCGGCGATCCCTGCTGGCGCGTCGGCAATACCGTTTGGGACATTTCGGTGATTTTGTCATGGGGGAGGCCAAGTTGATCGAACCCTATTTTTACCGTCATTCCAATTTTCAGAATTGGTTCACCACCGACAAGACCGATCCCTTCGTTTACGTTGGCTGCCATTACGTGGACCTGGTTTACTTCATTACCAACCTGCGCCCGGTGGAGGTGTCCGTGGCCGGCGTGAAGAAATGTTTTCCCAACGGCAAGGAAGCCTATATGTGGGCCAACGGACGGGTGCGTTTTGAAAATCAGGCGCTGCTGTCGGTCACGGACGGACTGGGATATCCCGATGACGGAGCCGGCAGCAATGAACAGTGTTTGAGTATGTTTTGCGAAGGCGACGACCGTTCCGGAATGATCCAACATGATGATCAATTC
>JAIVGW010000188.1 GCA_020201415.1 Lentisphaerota bacterium | reverse complement strand
CGCCTTGTCCTTCTGCTCTTTCGCCGCCGGTACATGCAGCATAACGACTCCTCGGGTTGTTGTGGATAAGACAAATGGAGAATACTACATCCAGCAATTGCCGATGAAAAGCAAATTTATTTATTCTTTCATCGTTTCATTGAGCGGCGGCTTCCAGGGCAAGCTCCATCGCGTCAGACTCCAGAATGCGCACATAAAAGGCATTGGGGATCGTCAACTGATATTCACCGGCCGGCGCCGAGGCCGGGACCGTCAATTGTAAATGCCGTCGGCGTCCATGCTGCTTGCCACGCGTTGTCTCGAATACCCGCTCCTCAACAACGATGAGATTATCCATGACACTGTCAGCGCTTGCCGACACAGGCGACAACTGCACCGTCAGCGCCTCGTCTTCCGGAGCTGTTTTGGGCAAGTCGGCATAAATACGCATGAACACCAGGCGGTTTTCCGCCTTCTTGAACCGCACTACCTGGGGCTGGGCAGTCTGGGTATATTCCAGGACCGGAAAGGGCGTAATCGGGTCTTGAGCCACAGCCAACAACCCTAAAGCAGTCGCCAGCCCCATGGTAGTGTGCGTGGCGGCATGCGGGCCGCCGGGCAGACTTTGTGCCGTAACGCCGTCCTCCACCAATTGCTTGACCAGTCGCAGGTAGTTAGGGTTGCCGGTCCAGCGATAGGCGGCCGCGAACAGGAAGGCGCCGTGGTTGGTGGATGAAAATGGACCACGCACCAGATTAAACCGATATTTATAATCCAGCGCCTTGAGCATCGCCTCACGGGCATCCGGATCGCCCGTGGCCCGGTAATAGTCATACAGGGCATGCACATTGCGTTCCCATTTATACAAAGGCCCCCCGGACATGGCGCCGGTCAAACCGTTGGGACTATCCAAATCAATCAGGTGGCGGGACAGATCGCGGGCCATTACGGCAAAATCCTCGTCCCATTCGCGGGTGTAAAAGATTGCCAGGCAGCGCAACGGCATGGAAATCTCCCATCTTTCCAATCCGCCGCGACCCGTCGGGGCCTGGGACGCGCCGCGGCAGCCGCCCGGAGTGGCAAAACCGCCGCGAAATTTGTCGCCGGCGTTCCAATGATGCACCCACCAGTCCGCGATATGGCGATTATAGCGCACACCGTAATCGTGGTAATGCCGCTCGCCGCCGCGGGCATAGAGACCCCACACCGCGCGCCGCAAACCATAGTCGGCCAATATCCCCAAACGAAACATCTTATTGATGGAAAGATACGGCGCCCCACCCCAGCCAATGAAACCGGTGCGCGGCAGAGCATCGAATTGCGCCATCAACCGCTCCCAATGGGCGGACAACATGGCCTCCTCCCGCGGGAAACGCGCGGGATCACGCGGATGCGTTGGCCAGCCAATGGCCTCGGTGGCGCACAAGTGCACCGGGTCCGCCAGCACCAGCGGCGGACGCGCCGCGGCAACCGCCCGGGCACGCACCTTATCCGCATCATCGCCGGCCTTGTGCGGCAACAGCCAGACATCATGCGTGCGCGCCGCACCCTGCGCATTACTGGGCCACTCCGCCAAGGCCTCGGCCCCTTCAGGCTCGCGGTCTTCATTCCAATACTTGTTGATCCAGGACTTTACAGGCGTATCGGCATTTTCAACAATCAGCTCCGCCCATTCACCCCAATATTCCCGCACCAGGGTCCTGGCGCGGAAATCAAGTTCCCGCCCGCTGCGACCGGACCATAAAGCCGCTTTGGCGCGTTGCGGTCCGAATGAGATTTCCTTGGGAAACTGCTGCGCCAGCCAGGGCACGACCAGCGTCAGGCCGTACCCCGCATAGTCCGCATCAGCCCAGTCGCCGGCCAGCGCCGTCTCGGTCAGGATATCCGTTTTCCCCTGCCCAACCCGCGCCACCACCGCGCGCGATGCCCGCTCACGGTAATGCGGAAAGGTATCCTGCAACAGGTAGACTTCATCACCGCCAGGATCTGCTTCAAACAATTCCTCTGCGCCCGGCGGCCCCAGCGCGAAGCGCGCCCGGTTGGGCGCCGCCGGGGTGTTGAACTCCAGGCCGTAATCGCGGATCCAGACTTCGTTGGTGTCCTCGGTGAACACCAGCGAGTGCGTGATCCGCAGATACGGACTGCCCACCGCCAGGTAGAACCAGGCCCGCGCCCGCGCCAGGCGTACGCCGGCCCCGGTCACATAGAACCCCTGGCGCAGGATGACCGCCCGCGCCGGACCCTGGCGCACGATCTCGGTTTGCACTGCCGCCGCCGCGCCCGCCACCCGCGCCTCACGGCCGTGGTTGTCGAGCAGGTAGGCGCCGGCCCCGGCATCAGCGACTACCGTGACGCCATCCATGATCACCCGCGCCGGCAGCAAGGCGTCGGGCGCGAATTCGTAAACCGCCGCGCCGGTATTGATCGTCAGCATCCCGCTTGCCGCCTGTTCCAGCTTCAAGGGAACCGCCGGCGCGGTCTCACGTTCTACCCCGGGGCCATATTCGACGCGGTAGCGGCCCCGGGGACTGGCCGTGAATCCCGCCAGCGCCCAGCGGATGCTGCCGTCGCGCCAGGTCGCCGCCACATCCACCTGTGCCGGGACTTCCGTGCCGGCTGCATCGACAAGCCGGATTTGCCCGGCATCCCGTAAGACCCCCGCGGCAAAAGGCAGTCCGGCGGTCATCGGCCAGGACTCGTCAATGCCGGAGACGTCATTGATTTGCAGATCGAATCCCGCGGCCAGGGCCAACCTGGCGGCAAGGGACAACGAGATGATAACGGACCTTCGGGTTCTGCTGATCATACGCTTATACCTCCGATATCAATCAGACATCACCCGCCAGCTGGGCCAAGGCAAGCGGCAGGCGGCAGGCAGAGCAGTCACCGCGCATCTCCAAACAGAAATCCGTGCCGATCTGCAGCAGTCCCTGCTGACTCAATCCATCGCGATACAGCACCGGGCTGTGATCCGGACCCAGC
>JAIVGW010000442.1 GCA_020201415.1 Lentisphaerota bacterium | reverse complement strand
GTCCGGAACTGCTGGCGCCGGCCGGCGGGCCGGATGCGGGCTATGCCGCCCTGCATTTCGGGGCGGATGCGATCTATCTGGGGTTGGATCGGTTTTCGGCCCGGGCCGACGCTGAAAATTTCACATTGGAATCGCTTTCCGCCATCATTGCCTATGCCCACGCGTTAAGGCCGGCGCGCAGGGTTTATCTCACGCTGAACACCCTGGTCAAGGAGCGGGAGCTGCCGCATCTGCTGGAGACTATGGCTGCGGTGGCGGAGTTGGGGGTGGATGCCTTGATTGTGCAGGATCTGGGCGTGGCCGGGCTGGCCCGGCGCCATTTTCCGGGTTTGCGGCTGCATGCCAGCACCCAACTGGCGGTGCATGGGCTGGATGGCGTGCGGATGGCCCGGCGCCTGGGGTTTGCGCGCGTCACTCTGGCGCGCGAACTTACTTTGCGGGAGATAACGCAGATTGTCCACGCGGATGTGGCGGAACTGGAGGTCTTCACGCATGGCGCGTTGTGTTACTGTTACAGCGGCCTGTGTCTTTTTTCCTCCATGCTGCTGGGACGCAGCGGCAATCGCGGTCGTTGCGCCTACCTCTGCCGGGAGAGTTTTGCGGGTATGGCCCCCGGGCAGGCGCATGACTTCATGTTTTCAATGAAAGATCTGGCCCTGGCGGATTGCCTGCCGGAACTGTGCGGTACCGGAGTGCATTCCCTGAAGATAGAGGGTCGTAAAAAGAGTCCCTTGTATGTGGCCGTGGTTACCCGGCTATACCGGCGCCTGTTGGATGGCCCGGTATCCGCGGATGAATTGCAGGAGCTGGCGAATGATGTCAAGGTGGTGTTCAGCCGGGAATGGACCGACTTGTACGTCCATACGCCGCGGAATCATCAGGTGGTGGATCGCCGGTTCATGGGGCACCGCGGTTGCCGGATCGGGCAGGTGGGCGCCGTCATCCGGCGCGCCGGCTGCGATTGGTTGCAATTCCGGACGGCCCGGGCGCTGGAATTACACGACGGCTTGCAGGTCGATCTGCCGGATCAGCCCCGTCCCTACGGTTTTGCCGTAACTGCGCTGCATGTGCCGCAGGCCCCGGCCGGGCGCTCTCCGGTGCGTGTGCCGGCCGGACGTACGGTGGAGGTGGCACTGCCGCCGGATCATCCGCCGCTGGATCAGTCGGCCCCCGTATATTGTTCTTCATCGCAGTTGGTGAAAAAACTGGCCCGGTTTCCCCGGCCCCGGCCGGGGCAATACCGGGTGCGTTACCCGGTGGCGGTGTGTCTGCGGGTGGCGGCGGACGGGCTGCAGTCGCAGGTCGTCGCCGGTCTGCCGTGGGCGGGGACGGAGATACGGTTGAATTTGACGGGCCCCGGCCATGCGCCGCCGGCGCGGTCCGGTCCGTTGACGGAGGACGCCGCGCGCAGGATTTTCGCCCAGTTACAGGATACGGTCTGGTCGCTGGGTGAGTTTAAATTGGAAAACGATGAAGGGCGTTTCGTGCCGGTATCGGCGCTGAAAGAAGCGCGGCGTGAGCTGGTGGCTGCGTTGGATGAGCATCTGCGACTGCGCCGCGAGCAGTTGTTGCGCGACTTGTGCCGCGGATTGGATATGCCGGGCGAATCATCTCCGGGCGGAGCGCAACACTGGCGCTGGTCATTGAAAACCGACCAGCCGGAATGTCTGGCCGACTTTGAGGAGGCAGACTGGCGGGACCTGGACGAGCTGGTGCTGGATGTCACCGCGCCGCGCTGGGATGAGTTTGCCGTCCGGTTGGCGGCATGGTCGGCAGCGCCCGGCCACGCGCGGGTGCGGCTGGCCCTGCCCATGATCATGCGCGAGTGGGAACGTACGTCCTTGTTGCGGCGGGTACGGAGCCTCCTGGCCGCCGGCTGGCGCCGCTGGGAGCTTTCCAATCCATACGGGTGGGCACTGCTGGAAGCCGCCGGCGCC
>JAIVGW010000441.1 GCA_020201415.1 Lentisphaerota bacterium | reverse complement strand
GGCCACACCCACGCCGAAAGCCACATGCAGACCGAACACCCGCACGGGCGGAATGGGCGTTGTGGCCAGCGAGGCAAACCCGGCCATCGTGGTCAGGCTGGTATAGAGCATGGGTTGAAACAGGTGCCCCACCACATGCCGCACGGTGCGTTGCTTGTCGCGGAAGCGCGGATAAACATCATAAAACTCACTGAGCATGTGAATGGCATCCGCCACGGCAATCGGCATCAGGAAAATGGCAATCATGGAACTCATGATATGCACATCGTACCCCAGCCCGATCAGCAGCCCCATGGTGAAAATCACGCTCAGCATGGCCACCACCATCGGCGCCAGGATCAGCGAAACGCGCCGGAAAAAAGCGTACAGCAGCAGGAATATCGCCAGGGCGGCCAGTGGCGCGGAGGTGGCCATTTGCACCAGCATCTCCACGCCGAAGGTATCCTGGGCCACCGGCTGGCCGGTGATATATACCTCGTCGCCACCACTCCATTCCGCCGTCAGGATTTCCACCAGGTTGGCGACATTATGACTGTAGGTCTTGTCAACCAACGGGATGTATATGGCCAGGGCACGCCCGTCCTCCGACACCATGGTGCCCCGGTACAGCGGATTGGCCAGGGCATCATCGCGCACCCGCAGGGCCTCCGCGCGCGTGGTTGGAGGCTCCTCCATCAGGTATTCGATTTTCAGCCGGCCCAGATCGGCCTGGCGCAGGTTGTCCACGACGGAGGGACTGATGATTTCAGGCACAATGATGGCGCTGGCGCCCTCCGGGGTGAACAGACGTTCGGCATCCTGACGGAAAGTCGCGGCCAGCAGCCGCTTCCAGGCGCCGTGCGGCTGCAAATCCGGCTGCAGGACCGCTGCCGGACGCCCGGCGCGCGCGGGCAGTTGAACTTCCGGACGACCGTCCGAGCCCCGTCGCAGGCTGATAAGCTGGCGGGTCAGATCATCAACTCTGCCCAAAGTATCGACATTGAAAACACCATCGTGGTGGTCACGATTGACTATGCCGACAATCACGAAGTCGTACAGTGCATACTGGCGTTTCACGGAATTGTGGAAGACCCGGATGTATTCATCTTCAGCCAGCATGTTCTCCGGATCATTGTCAAACTTTACCTTGGGGAATTGCGCCAGGAAGACAATCATCAGCAACAGCGCCAAAGTCCAGACCCAGCCGGGACGCCGCAGGCCGAAATCAGTCAAGGTGGTTTTATTCATATTCAGCTATTCCTCAAGTTACATAGGATTCAGCGCCATCAGAATCAGTCGGAATAATGCTGTGCCTGCTCGCGCAGACACGCCAGGATAGCCAGGACCCGGCCATCCGCCACACTGTAACACACCCGACGTCCGTGACGTTCGCTATCAATCAACTGCAGACGGCGTAAAAGATTAAGATGCTGGGATGCGGTGGACTGGCTCACGCCCACCCGTCCCGCCAGTTCCCGGACAGCCGTCGGACCGTGATGCTCCATGCAGGCCAGCATACGCAAACGGGCCGGATGCGCCAGCGTTCGTAAAACATCCGCCAAGCGCCGCAACATCTCCGGTGAAACCCCCTCCAATCCATCAAAACATTCTTGCATGCGAACAATATATTCAAATATTTGAATATGTCAACACTTAATATAATAATTGCGTTTGACTTTGTCATTATCTTGTATCATATTTCCGCCTTGGTTCGCTGCGGAGGCTTTCATCCGCCGGTCGTTTTGCCCGGGACGACGATGATGACGGGATAATGATTTTTAACGATGTCGTTTATCAACATGGCATACCGCTGCCTGCGGGCTGAAAGACAGGAGGCACAAGGGAGAACGCATTTGCAATTTTAATCATCTGTTAGGATTGTATGGTGTAGTTTTGTGTCGGTTTTATTTAAGGGATTACAAATGAAGAACTGTCTTGCGTTGGGAATCGTGGCCGGTCTGATGATGGCGGCGTTTGCCGCCACCGCCGGCGAAGTTGCGAGCAATGAGATCACCCTGTCCGGCAAACTTGCCAAGGAAGGCACCAAGTATGTATTGATCACAAAGGACGGAGTCAAGGTTGCCTTGCCGCAGGATAAGACGCCGGCCATGGGCAAGGCAGCGGAAGACGCCAAGAAATTGGAATCGGCCATGCGTAAGCTCATCGACAAGGAAGTCACACTGGTCGGCAAGGGCCAGATCAAACAGGCCGGCGACTCCCGCTCCATCGAAGTTCTGAGCATTACCTCGGTCAGCGCCAGCGGTGAAGCAGCCCCCAAGAAGGCTAAAAAACCTGCGCCCAAGCCGAAGGATGACGACGACATGGATGATGACACGATGGACGATATGGATTGAGTCCGCTTGCCTGATCCCGTTCGATACAAGGCGCCGCCCCACCCGGGGCGGCGTTTTTGTTTGGGCATTGCAGTCTTGTCTTTTGCCTTATGAAAAGGTAGGGTTATAAATTCATGACGCAAGCCGCGCCCCGCCGAGGCTGGGCTCTTGCGTCAACGCTACGCTTAACCAAGTAACACTGGAGCACAAATATGCAAGCAGCCGTAATCGAACAGCCAGGCGTCATCAAAATCAAGGAAATCCCCACGCCCACTCCTGGCGTCGGCGAGGTTTTATTAAAAGTGGAGGCCTGCGCCCTGTGCGGCACGGACCAGCGGGTGCTGGCCGGCGAGAAGCCCGTGGATGTGCCGGTGGTCGGACATGAAATCACCGGACGGGTGGCGGCCGTGGGATCCGGCGTCGCCAGCATCAAGGAAGGGCAGCGCTATGTGGTGCAGACGGTCATCGGTTGCGGTAAATGCCCCATGTGCCTCGTCCACCGCGAAAATCTTTGCGAAAAGGGTTTTATCGCCATGGGCTACCAGTTTGCCGGCGGATTCGCCGAATATTGCCTGATGCCGAAAGTGGCGGTGGATCAGGGCTGCCTGATCTCCATCCCGGACGATCTGCCGGCTGAGGTGGGCACTCTGATCGAACCGCTCAGTTGCTGCGTCAACGGCATGCAG
>JAIVGW010000440.1 GCA_020201415.1 Lentisphaerota bacterium | reverse complement strand
GCCATATCCTTGCTTTGGATTTAGTGCGCCCGGAAGCACGTGCTGATCCTGAGGCCGTTTTGCGGGTGGATGCTCTGGATCAAGTGAGCACCGTGTTGGCCGATCTGCTTGAACTTGATCGGGAAGAACTGCGTACAAAACTGAATCAGCCCGAGCGGCGGGATGTGAGCTTGCTGGGGTTCGGTCGGGTGGTGGACAACCGGCAGGCCGAAAGGTTGCGCGAACTGAATTTGCCCGGGGTGTTCATGCGTGAAATGATGGTGCGTTCCTACCCGCGCGGAGCCAGTCTGTGTCACGTGCTGGGGTTCGTTAATCTCGAACGGCATGGCAGCGCCGGCATCGAACAGCGTTTTGACCGGTACCTGCGCGGTGTTCCGGGGCTGTTGGTCAGCGAACTGGATGGGCGCCGTCGTGAACTTTACAATAGTCGCATGTTGGAAATCCGGCCGCGTCCGGGCGCTGATGTGATCCTGACGATCGATCAATATGTGCAATATCTTGTGGAACAGGCCCTGGCCCGGGCTGTGGTGGAAAATGACGCCCTGGCTGGCTGGGCTATTGTGCAGCGTGTGCAGACTGGTGAAATCCTGGCCATGGCGGGCTATCCCGGCTTTGACGGCAACGATTTCCGGGGGACGGACATGGAAATCCGGCGCAATCGCTGCATCTCCTACAATTTTGAGCCGGGCTCCACCTTCAAGATGGCGGTGATTGCCGCGGCTCTGGATGCCGGGGTGGTGCGTCCCGAACAGGTATATGACTGTGAAAATGGCGTATGGATCCACCACAACCGCCCCCTGCGGGATTACCATCCCCATGGTATGTTGACGGTGGCCGACATCATCAAGAAATCCAGCAATATCGGCGCTGCCAAGATCGCGCTGGAATTGGGTGCCAACCGGCTTTACCGTTATCTGCGTGAATTTGGCGTGGGCGAGGCCATGGAGGTCGATTTGCCGGGTGAGGAACGGGGCATCCTGCATCCAACCTCGCGCTGGTCGGCCCTGAGCGTCAGCCGTATTGCCATGGGGCACGAGGTGGCTGTGACGGCGTTACAGGTGCTGGGAATATTGAATGCCCTGGCCAATGATGGAGTCTTAATGAAGCCCCTGATCGTCCGGGAAGTGCGTGACAAGGATGGCCGTGTTCTGTGGCGCGCTGAGCGCGAGGAACTCGGCCGGCCGGTACGTCCCGAAACCGCAGCCTTAATGATGCGGCTGCTGGCGCGCGTCACGGAAGAGGACGGCACGGGTCGAAGGGCGCGTGTACCCGGCTATACGGTTGCGGGCAAGACCGGCACCGCGCAGAAGATTGTGGACGGTGCTTATTCGGAACGGTTGAATATTTCATCTTTCGTGGGAGTGCTGCCGGCCGAGAATCCCCGACTGGGTATCATCGTGGTGCTGGACGAACCCAAGGCCGTGCGCACGGGCGGTGCGGCGGCGGCGCCGGTTTTTAGCGAGATTGCCGGGCAGGCGGTGCGATATCTCGACATAGCGCCGACGGCGCAGAGGCAGGGTCTGACTGCGGCGCCGACGATCCAGGGATCTTTTTGATGATGGTAAAACAGCCGACGCTGTGATGCGGTGGTCGGCAGGGTAAGACGGAGGGGATTATGATGATTAAAGCGGAGACCATACTGGCGGCGACCGAGGTCGTGGCCGTGCATGGCGACCGGTCGGAGATGATCAGGGGGCTGACACTGGACTCGCGCCAGGTCAAGCCGGGGTTTGTCTTCTTTGCCGTGCCGGGGCATAATCTGGATGGTGGTCGTTTTATCCAGGATGCCATAGAGCGGGGCGCGCGCATGGTCGTCACTGCCGAGGCCGGTTCTGTCAACCGTCGCAATGTGCTGGTCGCGCAGGTGTCGGATGTGCGCCGGGCGATGGCGGAAATGGCCGCGGCATTTTACGATCACCCATCGCATAACCTGTATGCCGTGG
>JAIVGW010000439.1 GCA_020201415.1 Lentisphaerota bacterium | reverse complement strand
ATTTGCATCCGGCCAACCAGGGCCCGCTGGTCAACCTGTTCGAGCCGATCGCCGTCATGCCCGGCCGGACCCTGCCTCCCGGCACCTATGTGTTTTACTTTGTCGCGGACCAGATGGATGGCATTTTGAATTATCCGGAAGGTCCGTACGTGTTGGACTCGGTCACGGTGGTTGTGCAGTAGCGGTAAGTCAACAATCAAGCAATTTGGAAGGAGGTATGTTTATGAAGCATCAGTCATTTATTGTGTTAGGAATAAAACTGTTCGCCGTCGGCATATTCAGTCTGATTCTTGGTATGCAGACGGTGCAGGGAGCAGTTTATTTTGCCGGTGATTTTGACGGAGACGGTCGTGCCGATCCGGTGAAAATTGATGATGATGCCTGGTCAGTCTGGTCTTCCGCCGCGCAGTATCAACTACTGGGTGTGTATGAATTGCCGTTTGAAGGCGGGACATTTGTATGCGCCGATTTTGACGGCGATGGCCTGGTAGATCCCGCCATGGTCGATGCTGACGGCAATTGGTATGTGGCTTTGTCCGGCAGGGACTATCAGGCTTCCGAACCGGTTAATCTCGCCGGCGCCCGCGGGATTCCCCTGGCGGCGGATTTTGACGGCGACGGCAAGGCCGATCCGGCCATGGTTGTCGGCGGTCAATGGTTTTTCTGGTTGTCCACGCTGGAATATGCAATCCGTGGCCCATACGAGTTTTATGTCCCCGGTGGTCAACCGCTTGCCGGCGATCTTGACGGTGACGGCCGGGCCGATCCCGTGATGGTTTCCGATGCGGGATGGTTTGTCTGGTACTCCGCCCAAGAATTCCAGCGATTTGGCCCGGTACAGTTGGGGGTTTCAGGTCACCCGGTGGTTGGTGATTTTGACGGCGATGGCAAAGCCGATCCGGCTATTGTTGATGGCGCCGGCATGTGGCAAGCCTGGTTGTCCGCTGATGAATACCGCAAGCATGGTCCGCAGCGCGCGTGATGCTGCTCAGCAGTTGCTATTTGAATCCGACCCGGCCGCCATGCCGGGGCAGGTACAACTGCTGAATCCGACCAATGGACAGGAACTGGCAATCGGGCAGCAGGTGGATATGGCATGGTCCGCGGCTGCCGGCGCCCAGGGATATCTGGCAGGCTATCTCACGGCCCAGACCGGTATTGATGAAGATGCCGGTGTATATTTCGATTTTACGGATGCCGCCGCCACCAATCTGCCGGTACCGGCATCCGCGCTGTTGGAAGGCGCCGGAGAATTTTCCGTTTATGCCATGGCCGGGGACACGGATATTCTTGAAGCGGAAGAAATTTCCGAATCCTTCTTGATCGTCGGCGCCGGTGATCGGGCGGAAGTCAACATTGCCGAAGCGCCCGGTCTCCAGGCAACGGCCGGCTTGCAGATCGCCAGATCCTATCGCCAGACGATTGAGGGCATTACCTTCACCGTGCGGGAATACAATCCGCAACAGATTCAAGCGCCCGGTACTGTTTATATACAGATCAAAATGCCGAAAAATCATCTGACCGTGGCCTTTATCAAGGCCTTCGATATGGAAGGCCGTGAATATTATTCTTGGTCGCACAAGCGGGTTTATAAAAGCAAAAGTAAACGCTATTGCCACAATATTGCGGTCACACCCGGGACCACGATTGTGATTGGCGAGAAAACCTGCGATATTGAAGCCGCTAATTATTCATATTGATGGTCTTACAGGATATCAGTGCCTTAAACTACAGTAACCGCCATAAAAAATGTCAGTTGAAATTGCCTCAGTTACTGTAGTTTAAGGCGCGGTGTTGGTGGATACTGCGTCCATAAATTTGAAACGAAGAAAGCCGCCTGAATCTGGCGGCCCAGCTTTCGTATGAATATGGCAAGACCTGGAGTGCGGGCCTCAGGCTTGACCAGATGAAGCAAACATCCTGATGAGAATCAATGCCAATATTCCATTACTCCGGCATTCCCTGTCATCAGTCAGGGGGTAGCGAAAATGCAGCAATCCGATCCGGCGGCGCGTCCGAACATTGTCCTGATTAACTGCGATGATCTGGGATATGGCGATCTGGGATGTTATGGTTCGACCATGCACGATACACCGGCGCTGGACCGGATGGCGCGGGAAGGTGTAAGGTTTACTGATTTCTACATGCCGGCGGCGGTGTGTTCGCCTTCCCGGGGCGCTATGATGACCGGTTGTTATCCGCCCCGGATCGGTTTTGGCTGGTTCGATAATCGCTGGGTGCTGCTGCCCGGCCATGCGGTCGGGCTTAATCCCCGGGAAATCACTTTCGCAAAACTGCTGCAGCAAGCCGGTTATACTACCAAGCTGGTGGGCAAATGGCATTGCGGCGATCAGCCGCCGTTTCTGCCTACCCGGCACGGATTCGATGAGTATTTCGGCCTGCCCTACAGCAATGACATGGGGATGGGGGTGCGCGCAAATGATCCGCCGACTCGTCCGCCGCTGCCGTTGATGCGCAATGAAGACGTGGTCCAGGAACAGCCGGACCAGGCCTCCCTGACGGAACGGTATGTGCAGGAGTCGGTCGAATTCCTGCGCGCCAACCGCCACCGGCCGTTTTTCCTTTACCTGGCGCACATGTATGTCCACACCCCGCTGTTCGTGCCGGAGGTATTCATGCGCCAGTCGCGTAACCGCCGCTATGGCGCCGCCGTGGCCAGCATCGACTGGGCCGCCGGTGCGCTGCTGCATGAGCTGGAACGGCTGGGGCTGGACAAAAACACCCTGGTGATCTTCACCAGTGACAACGGATCGACGCGTCTGAACAGCAATGGCGGTCTGCGCGGGTGGAAGGGGACCACCTGGGAGGGCGGGCTGCGTGTGCCCTGCATCATGCGCTGGCCTGAGAAAATTCCGGCCGGCGGCGAGTGCCGCGCCCTGACTACGGCCATGGATTTCTAT
>JAIVGW010000014.1 GCA_020201415.1 Lentisphaerota bacterium | reverse complement strand
CCCTGATCGAGCAGGCCTGCGACAGCAAGAAGATCACCGTCTCCGACGAGGAAGTGGCCGCCAAGGCCGCCGCCTTTGAAAAAAACCTGCCACCTACCATGAAACTGGACAACCTGCTCCAGCAAAGCGGCTTGACCCGGGAAATGTTCGAGAAAGATCTGCGTGAACAGCTGAAACTGGAGAAACTGCTCGAAGTCAAGGATGCGTCCGAGGAAGAAGTGGTCGCCTACTACGAGGAAAACAAAGCCAAGTTTTTCGAGAAGCCGGAAATGGTGCAGGCCCGCCACATCCTGATTGCCACCGAGGCCGAAGAGAGCGATGAAGCCAAGGCTGAAAAACGTCAACAGGCTGAGCAAATCCGCGACCAACTCAAGGAAGGCGCTGACTTTGCCAAGCTGGCCGAAGAACACTCCGCCTGTCCCAGCAAGGCCTCCGGCGGCGATCTGGGGGAATTCCAGCGCGGGCAGATGGTGCCGGCTTTTGAAGATGTGGCTTTTGAGCTGGAAATCGACGAATTCAGCGATGTGGTGGAGACCCAGTACGGCTACCACATCATCCAGGCGGTCGGCCACACGCAACCCCGCACGATTGAAATCGATGAAGCCCGCGGCCGTATCATGGAGGCCCTGAAGGGCCAGATGGTTCAGGAACGGGCTGAAATGCTGCTGGACAATTTGCGGCGCGATACCACAGTCACCTACAACGTCGAGGAATTCGATCCGCAAGCGGCCGAAATCCCGATGTTGCCCATCCTGCCCGCGGCCGAATGAACACGGAAGAACTGCTTAAGCTGAAACAGCGGGCCCTGGAAGAATTACAGGCCGCCGGCGCGCCGGCGGCGCTGGAAGAATTGCGGGTAAAGTACCTGGGGCGCCGGGGTCTGCTGGCGGAAATCATGCAGGGGGTGAAGAACGCCGATCCCGCCGAACGACCCCTCCTGGGCCGGGTGGCCAACGAGTTCAAGAACGAGTTGGGCCGGCGCGTCGATCAAAGACGGCGGGAACTGCAGCAGACCGACGTTAAAATCGCGCCCTGCGACTGGACCCTGCCCGGCCGCTGGCCGCGCCAGGGCACGCGCCATCCCATCAGCATTGTGATCGAAGAGGTCACCGCCATCTTCGCCGCCATGGGGTTCACCGTCGCCGACGGCCCGGACATGGAAACGGCCTATTACAACTTCGACGCGCTCAACACGCCCGACGACCATCCCGCGCGCGATCCGCAGGACACCTTCTGGCTGGCGGACGGCCGCCTGCTGCGGACCCAGACCTCGCCGGTGCAGATTCGTGTCATGGAAACCCAGCCGCCGCCCGTGCGCATAATCGCCCCGGGGCGCGTCTACCGGCGCGACACCACCGACGCCACCCACAGCGCCAATTTCCATCAGGTGGAGGGCCTGTACGTCGACCGCGGCGTATCCATGGCCGACCTGAAGAACGACATCACCTGCTTCGCCCGGCGCATGATGGGCGCCGACGTCAAGGTGCGCTTCCGTCCGCATTTCTTCCCCTTCACCGAGCCCAGTGTGGAATACGACTTTTCCTGCCATGTCTGCGGCGGACGCGGCTGCCGCGTCTGTAAAAACAGCGGTTGGATCGAGATTTCCGGCGCCGGCCTGGTGCACCCCCAGGTGTTTGCCAAGGTCAATTACGACTACGAGCAGTACACCGGGTACGCCTTCGGTCTGGGGGTGGAACGCATTGCCATGATCAAGTACGGCATCCATGACATCCGCGCGCTGTATGCCAATGACCTGCGTTTTCTGGAGCAGATAAGACCATGAGAGTTTCGCTGAACTGGCTCAAGGAGCTCGCGCCGACCACGGCGACGACCGATGAACTGGCGGAAAAACTGACTTCCGCCGGCCTGGAAATCGAGGAAATCATCCGCGGCCCCGCCCTGCCGCACGTGGTGGCCGCGCGCGTGCTGGAAGTGCTCCCGCATCCCGGCGCCGATCGCCTGCGGCTGGTGCGGGTGGAGACCGGCAGCGGCGCCGTGCCGGTCGTCTGTGGCGCCGACAATTTCAAACCAGGCGACATGGTGCCGCTGGCCCAACCCGGCGCGGTGCTGGCCGACGGGCGGGTCATCAAGCAGGCCGTGCTGCGCGGCGAAACATCCGAGGGCATGCTCTGCGCCGCGGATGAACTGGGTATTGACCAGGACCATCAGGGCCTGCTGATACTGCCGCCCGACAGCCTCCCGGGCTCTCCCATAGCCGCCATCATCGGCGATCCCGACGACATCCTGGTGATTGAAGTCACGCCCAACCGGCCGGACTGCCTGAGCATGCTGGGTATTGCCCGTGAGGCGGCGGCGCTCTACGGCGTGCCTTTGCAATGGCCCCGCCTGCCGGAACCGTCCGACACTGGGTCCGAATCATCCGGCCTCCAGGTGGAAGTTGAATCACAGGACGATTGCCCGCGCTACATCGCCCGGGAATTACGTCATGCTGGAATGCGGGCAACCCCTGCATGCCTTCGACCGCCGACAACTGCGGGAAGGCCGGATCATCGTCCGCCGGGCGCGCGGGGATGAACAACTGGTCACCCTGGATGGCGAGCAGCATAAGCTCGCGCCGGAAATGCTGGTTATTGCCGATGCCGCCGGACCGGTGGCCCTGGCCGGCATCATGGGCGGCGAGCACAGCGGCGTTCTGGACGACACGGAAAATGTGGTGCTGGAAAGCGCCTGCTTCGACCGCGCCGGGGTGCGCCGCACCACCCGACTGCTGGGCTTGCACACCGAGTCATCCGCCCGTTTCGAGCGCGGCGTCGATCGCAACCTGAGCGGCTGGGCCGCGCGCCGCGCCGCCGCTCTGCTGGCGCAGTTGGCCGGCGGCCGACCCGTCGGACGGGTCCTGGACCTGCACCGGCCGGCCGACCCCAGGTCTCCCATCGCCTGCCGTTACGACCGCATCCGCGCGCTGCTGGGCATTCCCATTAGCGACGATGAAATGATTGATATCTTCCGGGCCTTGGAACTGCAGCCGGATGCCGCCCGGCCCGGTGTTTGCATGGTCACCCCGCCCTCGTTCCGCGGCGACCTGGAAACGGAAGCCGATCTGACCGAGGAAGTGGCGCGGATCCACGGACTGGACCGGATCGCCACCCCGACCGCCGATCTTCGCCGACCGGAAGCAGAAAGCCAGCATCGGCGCGCCCTGGCTATCAGTCGTCTGCGCGATATTCTGACCGGCATGGGTCTGTCGGAAATCATGAACTACAGTTTCACATCCGAAAAACTTCTGGGACTTTTCAACGGCGGACGGAACCAGAGCTGCGTGCCCATCGCCAACCCCCTGACCGCGGATCACGGGCTGCTGCGCCAGGCCCTGACCCCGCAACTGGTGGAAACACTGGGCCAAAATCGCGCCCGCCAGGTGGAAACGGCCGCCGTCTTTGAAATCGGACGGGTGTTCTTCCAACCGCCCCGGGGGCCGGCCGCCGAAGCCGACCGCCTGGCCCTGGGGTTGATGGGCCCCGCCGGCCGCCCTGAACTCGACCGGCGGCGCCCGCCCACCGAAGAGGAAATGCTGCTTTGGATCAAGGGCATCCTGACCGGCCTTTGCCGGGCGTTGAAATTTGCCGCGCCGGATACTTCCGGCAAATCCGCGCCCCTCGGGCTGACCATGTCGCCGCTGGCATCGGAGGAAGTCTCCGTGACGGGACTCTTCCCCTCGATCTTCGCGCCACAACGCGGATTTGAATTGAAACTGGACGGACGGCCCGCCGGTGTCGCCGGACTGCTGCAACGCGAATTGCGGCGCGTATGGCGCATCAACGAGCCGCTGGCCATAGCTGAAATCGCCGTGGACCCGCTGCTGGCGCACCTCGATTCCGTCAGCGCGCCACAGCCGGCGCCGGTTTATCCGGCGGTCCGGCGCGACCTGGCGCTGCGCGTCCTCCAAAACATTACCCATGAACAAATTAACAATGTAATTGCCCGGACTGCGCCAAAAGAATTGACAGATGTTGAACTTTTTGATATATTCGAAGGCGGTCAGATAGGTAAGGGTTATAAGAGCATGGCCTACTGCCTGACATACCGTGCGACCGAGCGGACGCTCACGGATGACGAAGTCAACCGCATGCATGAGCAGATTGTTGCCGGCTTGCGGGATGAGTTGCGCGTGGAAGTCAGAGACGGACAGGCCTGATGCGGAAAAAGAGAGTAGCGGGCATATGAATTGGATTGTTGCACTTGCGGCAATATTGGTTGTGTGGTTTATTACAGACATGATGGCATTGCGCCGTCATGCTGTTGCCGTTAGCCGGTGTGCGAGGGTCACCCCGGCTTACATGAATAATTCGATTATACGGATGACGCCGACAGGCGTCTTCCGGTGCGGTGGACCGGCAAGCACGTTCGGGGGCTGCAGCCCCGGCGTCGCCGACGCTGCATTTGTTCTTTGCCATGCCCGCAGCGTCTGGTGATTGCCTAGTGGCAGCCGCGCAGACTTTTTTGAATACCCTGCCTGGTTCGTGTTTCGAGCCTATTTTTCTGACCCATTAAGATCAGTCTGGGGAGCCGCAAGCGGATGGCGCCCACCCGCCCCTCACGGGGACTTGGAAACCATCCGACAAGGCGCCCACTTTGTTCCCAGGAACAGAGAAAGGTTTGTAACGGCCAAGGTGGGGTATTCTATTTCCGGGGGCTCAGGTGGAAGATCTTTTTGAACAACCTGAACAGCCGGTAGCGGCGGCAAAAACAATGCCGCTGGGGGCGCGCATGCGCCCGCGCGAGCTGGATGAAATTGCCGGACAGGACCATCTGCTGGCGCCCGGCAAGCTGCTGCGGCGGGCCATCGAATCCGACCGCCTCGGCAGCATCATCCTTTACGGCCCGCCGGGTAGCGGCAAGACCTCCCTGGCGGAGGTGATCGCCGGAGTAACCCGCCGGTATTTCGAGCGGATCAGCGGTGTGGTGGCCAACGTGGCGACCATGCGCACGGCGCTGCAGGCCGCGGCGGGCCGCCGCCGCCGCGATGGACGGGAAACCATCCTGTTCATCGATGAAATCCATCATTTCAACAAATCACAGCAGGACATCCTGCTGCCCTACGTGGAAAACGGCGATGTAATCCTGATAGGCGCCACCACCCACAACCCGTTTTTTTTCATCAACAGCCCGCTGACGTCGCGTTCGCAGATCTTCGAATTACAGCCCCTGGATGAAGATACCATCGTGGCGCTGCTGCGGCGCGCACTGACGGACCCGCGCGGATTGGGCGACCGCCCGCTGCAGGCCGATCTGGAAGCCTTAAGCCACCTGGCGCGGATGTGTGAAGGTGACGCCCGACGCGCCCTGAATGCACTGGAAATCGCCGCCCTGACCACCGCCGCCGGACCGGAAGGCCAGGTTCACATCACCCGCCGGACCGCCGAGGAATCCATCCAGAAAAAGGCCGTGATCTACGACCATGACGAAGACGGCCACTATGACACCATTTCCGCCTTCATCAAGAGTGTGCGCGGCTCCGATCCGCATGCCGCGGTTTACTGGCTGGCCAAGATGCTGGCGGGCGGGGAAGATCCGCGCTTCATAGCCCGCCGCCTGATCATTTTGGCCGCGGAGGACATCGGCAACGCCGATCCGCGCGCCCTGACCCTGGCCAATTCCGCCAAGGAAGCGGTTATGTTCGTCGGCATGCCGGAGGCGCGGATCATTCTCGCGCAGGCCACCACCTACCTGGCCTGCGCCCCCAAGAGCAACGCCGCCTATATGGCGGTGGAAAAGGCGCTGCAGGACGTCAAGAACGGCCGGGTGCTGCCTGTGCCCAAACATCTGCGCGGCACCGGCTATCGCGGCGCGGAACAACTGGGCCACAAGGGCTATCAGTACGCCCATGATTTTGAAGGGCACGTGGTCGATCAGGAATACGTCCCCACCAGCGCCGTCTATTACCGGCCCGGCGACCAGGGCTACGAAATTATCATCCGCCAGCGCCTGGAACATTGGCGTCAAATTCGCATGAAACAGCGCCGGCAACAGGCGCCACCCGCACAGCAGGACCAGGGCCACCATGAAGCATGAACCGACAGAAAAGCAGCAATTGCGTGAAGCCATGCGCCGGCAACGCGCCCGGCTCACCTGGCGCCAGGTGCGCGCGGCCGCGGCGGCCGCTACCGCCCGCCTGCTGGCCCTGCCGGCCTGGTCCGATGCGGGCATCCTATTCTGCCACCTGGCCATATTGCGCGAAATGCGCACGGATCTGCTGATAGCCGCCGCGCGCCGTGAACAACGCCGGATCTGCGTACCGGCCTTCTGCCGGCGGCGCCGGGCCTATTACCCGGCCTGGTTGCCGCCGGCGTCAATTCTGCGCTGCGGCCCGCTGCGGATTCCCGAGCCCCGCGATCCTGCCTGGTTCACGGACGGCCGGATCGGTCTGGCCGTCGTGCCCGGCCTGGCCTTCGACCGTGAGGGAGCGCGTTTGGGCCATGGTGGCGGACATTATGACCGGCTGCTGGCCATGCCGCAGTTGCGCGGCTGCGTGAAATACGGCTGGTGCTTCGATTTTCAAGTGGTGGCGCAACTTCCCGTCTGCGCCTGGGATGTCAATATGGATGCGGTGATAACGGAAAAGGACATTTACGGACCGGCGCCGGTTGCGGCGCGCACGTGAATTTTGTCCGTCAAACAGGAGTTCGTCATGATGCAATGGATGACAGGCGCGCTGGTGGTCATGCTGGCTGCCGCGCTGGGATATTACGTAAGAGTGATTTTCGGCCGCTACAACGCCACTTCCGGTGAGCGCGAGGCCCAGCGGCTACGGGACGAGGCCCGGCGCGAGGCGGACACCATCCGCCGGGAAACTGATCTTCAGTCCAAGTCTGAGGCCCTCAAGGCCCGCGAGGCCCTGGAGGAGGAAATCAAGAAACGGCGCCAGGAAGTCGCCGGCCTGGAGGAACGCCAGGCGCAGCGTGAGCTGAATCTAGACCGCAAGGTCGCCATGCTGGATAAAAAGAACCATCTGCTGGACCAGAAAATTGCCGACTTGGAGAAGAAAACCGGCGAACTACAGGTCCAGCGCGAAGCCTGTGACAATCTGCTGAAAACTGAAAAGGAAAAGCTGCAGCGCATTGCCGGCATGACTCAGGAGGAAGCCCGCCGCACACTGATGCTGCGGATCGAGGAGGAAGTGCGGGGGGAGACCGGGATGCTGATCCGTCGGCGCCAGGAGGAAGCGCGGCAGACGTCTGAGCGCGAAGCCCGGCGCATTGTCGCCACCGCCGTCCAGCGCTATGCCATGGGGCATTCCGCCGAACTGATGACCAGCACCGTGACGCTGGCCAGTGACGACATGAAAGGCCGGATCATCGGACGCGAGGGCCGCAATATCCGGGCGCTGGAAGCGGCTACCGGCGTCGATCTGCTGGTGGACGACACCCCCGAAGCCGTGGTGATTTCAGCCTTTGACCCGCTGCGTCGCGAAATCGCCCGCCAGACCCTGGAACGCCTGCTGACGGACGGACGGATCCACCCCGCGCGCATCGAGGAAGTCACCGCCAAGGTACGCGATGAAATCGAAGAAATTATGCGCACTACCGGCGAGGAAGCCGTTTACTCCATCGGCGCCCAAGGCGTCAGCCCGGAACTGATCCGGGCGCTGGGCCGGCTAAAATTCCGCAGCAGCTACAGCCAGAACGTGCTGAACCACTCGTTGGAAGTGGCCCACCTCATGGGTGTCATGGCCGGTGAAATGGGCGAGGATGTGATGCTGGCCAAACGCATCGGGCTGTTCCACGACATCGGCAAGTCACTGGACAGCGAAATCGAGGGCAATCACGCGCTGATCGGCGCCGACCTGTTGCGCCGCCAGGGCGAGCCCCAGGTGCTGGTCAATGCCGTGGCCGCACATCACGAGGACGTGGCGCCGGAAAGCGTTTACGCCGTGCTGGCGGCGGCGGCCGACGCCATTTCCGCCGCGCGGCCCGGCGCGCGCTCGGAGACCAGCGCCATCTACGTTAAACGTCTGGAAAAGCTGGAGGAAATCGCCAACAGCTTCACCGGCGTGGAAAAATCCTATGCCATCCAGGCCGGCCGCGAATTGCGCGTGCTGGTGCAGGCCGATAAGCTTGACGACGCGGCCGCCATGCACCGCGCCCGCGAAATCAGCAAGAAAATCGAGCAGGACCTGCAATATCCCGGCCAAATCAAGGTCACGGTCATCCGTGAAACCCGGTTCGTGGAATACGCGCGGTAAGCGCCGTTATTCCACCGGTGCGGCGGGCTCGGGATAATGCGTGATGTAGGCCTCGGCGAAATGCACCGCGCCGGTCGTGGGGGCATTGGTCGTGGCGCCGCCGGCATCGGCGTGGGTGTTGTCGGAATACCGTGACAGCACCTGCACCACCTGCACTGCCGCCACTTCCGTCGGCACATGTATGCTGGTGTAAACCACCTGATTGCCGCTGTGAGTGTTGAGGTAGCCAATTTCGCGGTTTTCCACGCTCCACTCATACCGGTAACCGCCCTGGGCCGTCAGGGTCACGCTCTGTCCGCTGTGATGCAGCACGGAAGATGAGGGCGTGATTTCGATACGCGCATCGGCTGAGCTGACTTCACAGCCGGTGCCCAGCAGCAGCACTCCGGCGGTAAAAACCAAAACACAGCCAGCCAAAAGTATATGTTGTTGCTTCATGGGCTGTTTTTAACAAATCCACCGCCACAGGTCAAGCCGGCAAAACAAGCCATGTCTTGCGGACGGCCATGCCGGGATGAATAATCAACGACGCAAGCTGAAAGCGGCGTCAGGCCGCCGCAGTCCAAAATATCATCAAGCAGTTCATGATATCATACTGGAGCGTCTCTTACAAAACCGCACGGGCGCGTTCATATTCGGCGCACCGAGACGGTTCGCCCTACCCGTTTCGGCAGCAATCCGGGAAGGTTCATATTCGGCGCACCGAGACGGTTCGCCCTACCCGTTTCGGCAGCAATCCGTGAAGGTAGGGCGAGGTCTCCGACCGAGCCGTCTTGCCCGAGAATGACGCAGCCGTGGCAGTTTTGGGGCCCGCCGAGAAAAAATGATTTTCTTTTGACGGCCGGCAGTGTATCTTGGATGCAAATTGTATTCAGGGACGCCTTGACAGTGACAGAGGAATGAAAATTATGGAAAATCTGCAAAAAGACGCACAAGGCGGCCCCGGCGGCCCTGTGGTGCTGGTGATAATGGACGGCATTGGCATCGGCAAGCATCCGGAAGGCGACGCCGTGCGCTCAGCCCTGACACCCAGCATGGATTGGCTGAACGAACACGCCATCACCGGCCAGCTCAAGGCTCACGGCCGGGCCGTCGGCCTGCCCTCCGACGACGATATGGGCAACAGTGAAGTCGGCCACAACGCCATCGGCTGCGGTCGCGTATTCGACCAGGGCGCCATGCTGGTCAACAACGCCATCGCCTCCGGAGCGGTTTTCCAGGGAACAGTCTGGCGGGAACTGATCGACAACTGCCGCGACAAGGGCACGCTGCACTTCATCGGCCTGTTCTCGGACGGCAATGTCCACAGCCATATCGACCATCTCGAAGCCATGCTGCGGCAGGCGCGTCAGGACGGCGGGGGACCGGCCCGTGGGTCCGATCGTGGACGGCGACAGTGTGATTTTCTTCAACTTCCGGGGCGACCGCGGCATTGAAATCAGCCGGACCTTCGAGGAGGAAGACTTCAGCGAATTCGACCGCGGTCGGCGTCCCCGGGTGATGTATGCCGGTATGATGCAGTATGACGGCGACTTGAAAATCCCCAAACGCTTTCTCGTGGATCCCCCGGCGATCGACGGCACCATGGGCGAACTGCTGGCCCACGCCGGCGTCCGCCAACTGGCCATCAGCGAAACCCAGAAGTATGGCCATGTGACCTACTTCTTCAACGGCAACCGCTCGGGCAAATTCGACGATCAGCTGGAAGAATATGTGGAAATCCCTTCCGACATGGTGCCATTCGAACAGCGCCCCTGGATGAAGGCCGCGGAAATCACCGATCGCGTTATCAGCGAAATCGCGGGCGGGAAATTCGACTTCATCCGGCTGAATTACCCCAACGGCGACATGGTCGGCCATACCGGTATTTACCAGGCCGCCCAACTGGCGGTGGAGACGGTGGACCTGTGCCTGGGCCGGCTGATGGGCGCCGTGCGCGCCGCCGGCGGCATCATGGTGATTTCCGCCGACCACGGCAATGCCGACGACATGTATGAGCGCGACAAGCAGGGGCAATTGCTGGTCCATTCGGATACCGGGCGCCCCTGTTCCAAGACCAGCCACTCGCTCAATCCGGTGCCGCTGTATGTGTTCGATCCCCGGCCCGACAGCCCCTGGCGCGCGGCCCAGGCGCCCGACGCCGGGATCAGCAGCCTGGCGGCCACCTGCATCGCCCTGCTGGGATTCAAACCGCCCGCGCATTACGATCCGAGCCTGCTGGAGCGCAACTCATGAGCAGTGAACCGTTCGGCCTCGTGGTCTGCGGCATGATCGATGAAATCCGGCGGGCCTATGAGAAATGGGGGCGCCAGGCGGTGGACCTGGACCTCTCGGAAGAGGCGCCGGATACCGCCGCCGCATACCAGACCACGCTGGCGGCGCCATGTTCCGTGACCGGCCCCGGCACGTTTTTCGGGCAGGCCACCCGCACCCTGACTTTTCTGCCCGCGGAGGAACCGGGCTGGTGGTTCGAGCGCAGCGACCTGCCGGAATCGCTGCCCATTCGCGTGTCCGTCCACAATGTCTGGACCACGGCGCGCAACATCGTGCTGCGCAGCGGCTCGCCTCATAATTACATGCGCATGGTCGAACACATCATTGCGCTGCGGCCCGGCCTGCAAATTGACAACCTGGTCATCCGCGCCGATTCCGGCGATCCGCCGCTGTTCGACGAGGGCAGCATCGACCTGGTACGGGCGCTGGAAACGGCCGGCACGCGCCCGCTGGAACGTCCGGCGGAGTGGATGACCGTGGCCGAACCGATAACCCTGGGCGGACGCAACGGCAGCTTTCTGACCCTGCTGCCGGGAACCGCCCCCACCCTGCAGGTGGATTGCGCCACCGATTTCCCGAACGCCATCGGCCGCCAACGGCTGCGGTTCACCCTGAACCGCGGGATATTCCGGCGCGGCGCGCATGCCCGCACCAATGCCAGCGCCGGCATGAAACTTTACTGCGCAACTATCGGCAAACTATTCGCCGACATCCGCAACCTGGGCTACACCGACAAAAACATCCTGATTGCCGGCAAACGCCGGTACCTGAAC